>CAXCCM010000025.1:0-15855 GCA_963981005.1 uncultured bacterium
GAAATCCGTAATCCGTATTATTTCTTCATGATCACATTCACTTGTGCATACGTGTTTTTCTTCAGCTCCTTCAGAAACAATTTCACCGCACTTAAGCATACTTGCTCCATAATACGGATTACGGATTTCTTGCCCTGTTTGCAGCCAAGATCCCGGAGCCATAGGACAATATGCTACATTTATTCCACTTGGCTTAACCATTGTAGCCCACATTGCCATTGGTTTTGAAAGATCATTGAACGCTTTGCGCATAGATTTGATATTCTTAGCTTTACTCAGGTCTTTTGCTGCTGCGGAAATTTTAGAAGGAAGATCTTCGAAGTGTTTTTTATGTTCTCCGGTTATATTTGTTGCATTGAGTTTCTTTGTTAACTCCAATATTGATTTTGCGTTGTCCTGCACGCTTTCTGTCTTATCGTTTGCTAGAGCATCTTTAATTTTAAGATATTCTGCAGTTATCTTATTCATTGTTTCATTAAATGAATTTTCAGCAAATAACGACAAAATCATCATTATCATTGCTATTACGATTATTTTTTTTTTCATCTTTTTCTCCTTTTCATTATTTGTTGTTCCCTGTACAATATTAGATATTTTTTTTCTCTTCCGTGTCTATCTGTGAAAATTTGTGAGCTACAATCTCCCTTCTTCTCCACAAATAATAGATCGTTGGAAGTAATATTAGAGTCATAATCGCAGAAGAGATCAATCCTCCGACCATTGGAGCGGCTATTCTTTTCATTACTCTTATCCCCGTGGATGTTCCGAACATTATCGGTAGAAGTCCGATGATGTCTGTTGCTACAGTCATCAAGATTGGCCGTACTCTTTCGGCAGAGCCTTCCATAATTGCTGTTTTCAGATCTGTAAGAGTGTTGAGTTTCCCTGCTGATTTCCATCTATCGAAAGCTTCATCGAGGTATACCAAAAGCACGACTCCGTTTTCGGCAGCCAGTCCTGCCAGAGCAATGAATCCCACACCGACAGCTACTGAGAAATTGTATCCCGAAAAGTACATTAGCCAGATTCCACCCACCAAAGCGAAGGGGACTGTAATCATCATGATCAAGCTTTCGGTAATGTTTTTAAAGTTCATAAATAATATCAGGAAGATAAGTGCTAATGTAATGGGGATTACTATCTTTAACCGTTTGGCAGCTCTTTGCATATATTCAAATTGCCCAGACCAAACTACGGAAACACCATCAGGAATTTTCACATTAGTTCCGATAAGCTCTTTTGCCATTTTCACAAAACCACCAACATCGGATGTTTTTAGATCAACGAAAATCCAGGCTGTTCTTCGGGCATTTTCGCTTTTTATCATCGGAGGACCTTTCACTATTTTGATGTCTGCGATTTGTCCCAACGGAACCGCATAGCCTTTCGGGCTTGTAATGGTCAATCTATTCAATTTCTCAATATTATTTCTGAGTTCTCGGGGATATCGTACACTTATCGGATATCTTTCTAAGCCTTCTACTGCCCAACTCACGTTCATTCCACCAACAGCACTTTTAATCACATCCTGAATATCTCCAACTAATAATCCTTCACGAGACACTCGTTCTCTGTCGATGTCAATGTCGATGAAGTTTCCACCGGTTACACGTTCCGAATACGCCGAAAGTACATCCGGCAGCGGACGCAGAAGAGCTTCTATCTGTTCTCCGAGTTCAGATAGTTGTTCCAGATCTTCACCCATTAATTTGATTCCCACCGGGGTTTTGATTCCCGTAGCCAGCATATCGATTCTTGTTTTTATTGGCATTGTCCAACTGTTTGTAAGTCCTGGAAATTGTACCATAGAATCTAATTCCTTGATGATATCCTCGATTGTCTTTCCTTTGGGCCATTCGTTTTTATCAGTTAATGTTATTGTGGTTTCTATCATCGAGAGCGGTGCAGGATCTGTTGAGGTTTCGGCTCTTCCTATCTTACCTAAGGTATGAGCTACTTGCGGATGAGAAGCAATAAGCTTATCGGTTTGCTGCAGAAGTTCTTTGGCTTTTGTAATGCTAATTCCAGGAGGAGTTGTGGGCATATACAGAAGATCTCCTTCATTCAGTGGTGGCATAAATTCTGAACCGAGTTGAACAAAAGGGATTAGTGTTGTCGCCAAAACTATTACAGCTAGAATTATAACTAAGCTAGGAAAACGAAGCACAAAACGGATAACCGGTTTGTAGAGTTTGATGAAGAAAGCAGCAATTGGATTGTTCTTTTCTTTACGAATTTTTCCTTTTACAAAGTAGAACATCAATACTGGTATAATGGTTATTGCCAATATTGCTGAAGCACCCATTGCAAAAGTTTTTGTGAATGCAAGCGGTGTGAATAATCTTCCTTCTTGTTGTTGAAGAGTGAAAACCGGTAAAAAACTTATAGTAACAATGAGAAGAGAGAAGAAAAGTGCGGGACCTACTTCCTGAGCAGCTTTGAGTACAAGTTCTTGATGTGGTGTATCAGGAAAGCGCTCACGCTGTTTATGTAGATTTTCTACCATCACAATGGAAGCATCCACCATCACTCCAATGGCAATGGCAATTCCTCCCAAACTCATTATATTAGCCGAAAGTCCCAAAAACCTCATTATTATGAAGCTGATGAGGATTCCAACAGGTAAAGTGAAAATTGCAACAAATGCTGAACGAAAATGCAGTAGGAACAATATGGATACCAATGCTACTGCTAACATCTGCAATAAAAGAGTACTTTTAAGTGTATTTATAGAACGTTGGATCAAGCTTGAACGGTCGTAGGAAGTATGGATTTCTACCCCTTCCGGTAAACCGCTTTCCAATTCTTTAAGTTTTATTTTTACATCCTTTATCACATTCATTGCGTTTTCTCCGTAACGCATCACCACTATTCCCGAAACTGCTTCACCTTCACCGTTCATCTCAATGATTCCACGACGAAGTTCGGGTCCTATATGAACATCTGCAACTTGCGAAAGCAAAATAGGGATATTGGCTTGTTTATCATATCCTATAGGAATGGTTTTCAAGTCTTCAATCGATGATATATATCCTTTTGCACGAATCATATATTCCGTCTCGCCCATTTCTATCAGTTTACCACCCACATCGTTATTAGAGCGCTTTATCGCCATATTCACTTTCTGCAAACTGATTCCATAAGCACGCAATTTTTCGGGGTCAACTTCCACTTGATATTGTTTTACGTATCCACCAGCACTTGCCACTTCAGAAACACCGGATACGGACATAAGTTCATAACGAAGATACCAATCCTGAATCGAGCGAAGTTCCTGCAGATCGTGGCGATCTGATGTAAGAGAATACATATAAACCCAGCCAACACCTGTTGCATCAGGACCTAACTGAACGTTCACATTTTTCGGTAATTTCCCCTGTGCAACATTCAGATATTCCAATACTCGAGAACGTGCCCAATAAATATCTGTTCCATCTTCGAAGATCACATAAACCATAGAGAATCCGAAGAAAGAATATCCTCTTACGCTTTTTGCATAAGGAACGGAAAGCATTGCAGATGTAAGCGGATATGTAACTTGCTCTTCCACAACTTGTGGTCCTTGCCCTGGGAACTTGCTGAAAATAATAACCTGAACATCCGAAAGATCAGGAATCGCATCGACAGGAGTATTGTTCATAGACCAAATCCCGATTCCGATAATTATCAACGTAAAAATAATGACAAAGAGTCTGTTTTTTACGGAGAATTCTATAATTTTATTTAACATATTAGATTCCTTATTACTCTTCTTCTACCAAATCCATTCCGCAAATAGGGCAATCACCGGCTTCATCCTGAACGATAGTTGGATGCATCGGACAAGTGAAGTAAGTACTACCAGAATGATTGTGATTGTCGGTTGATTCGGAATCTGAGCTTGAGCGGAATTTTGCATCAAGAAGCTTTTGAACTGCTTCCTGCAATTGGCTTTCTGAATCTATAAGGAATTGTCCAGAAACAACAACAATTTCGTTTTCTTCCAAGCCGGAAATTACTTCGGTATAATATTCTTTGTCATCGGAAAGACCTGTAATAATTTCACGCGGTTCGAATTTACCGTTTCCTCGGCTTAGGAATACGATTTTTCTTTCACCCGAATTTATGATTGCTTCTGTAGGGACAATAAGAACTTTCTGCAATTTATCTACTTCGATCCTAACAGTAGCAAACATTCCCGGTTTCATTATCAAGTCAGAATTATTTAGCTCTATCCTGATCTTTTGAGTTCGTGTTTTGGGATTCAAAGTGGGATAGACAAATGAGATTATACCGTTTTTTATTTCACCGGGCAAATTCGTAAATTCTAATGTTACGTTCTGTCCTGCTTTTACAGAAGAAGCATCAAATTCATATAGATCTGCAATGATCCATATTTTATCTAAATTTCCGATATGATAAAGATCGGTCCCAGCTTTTATTTTAGAACCTTCTTTGATATTTTTATGAAGGATATGTCCAGAAAAAGGTGATGTAATAATTACATTTTGCTGAGCATTATTCTCGGAAAGGATTTTATCTAAATGAGTTTTCGGAATGTTCCATAAACGAAGTCTTTTTGCAGAAGATTTAGTAATCTTACTATCTTTACCGTATGTATTCACACCTAGTAAATATTCTTCTTGTGCAGTAATTAATTCAGGTGAATAAATTTCAAAAAGTTTTGTACCTTTCACAATTTTTTGTCCGACTTTATCAGCAAACATTTGCTCGACCCATCCCGAAAAGCGCAAGTTTACAACATAATTTTTGTCATCTGCAATTTCCACTTTCCCTATGGTTCGAATATTATGTGAAATATCTTTGAAACTGACGTGTTTAACGCGAACTCCCATATTTTGCACAATTGCCGGATCGATCGTGATAGACTTATTATCAGTATTATATACATCTCCTCTGCTCTGTGAAGATGTTTCTCTCAATACCAGGTCCATATGACATACTGGACAGTTTCCAGCTTCTTCAAGCACAATTTCTGGATGCATTCCACAAGTATAGTATTGCCCCAAATTAGTTTCCTGAACTTCGGCATTTTTGCTTTTTCCCACAACCAGATCCATTCCGCAGATCGGGCAATCACCTTCCTCATCCTGAACGATCGTCGGATGCATCGGGCAAGTGTAATATTCACTTTCGACTTGGGAATGTTCTGCGGTTTTTTTGGATGTGCAACCTGTAATAAGAATCAGTGTCAGTAACATGATGAATATAATTAAGTTTACTTTTCTCATAAATTATCTCCGATCAAAGTTTCAATTGTTATCTCATACATTTTAAATTTATACTTTGATTTTATTAGAATTTTCTCGAATTGTATTAATTGAAGTTGAGCATTGTAAAGATCAGCAAAATTTGCTCTGCCATTTTCGTATGATTTCAACTCAGAAATAAACACTTTTTCTGCATTCGGAATCATGTTATTGGTGTAATTAGTTATTTTATTTTTTTGCCGATCAGCTCCAGACGTAGTCATTAGAAGCATTTCAGAGATTTTATTCACAACATTTTCGTAAGTCTCATTTACAGCTAGCTCCATAAATTTTGCATTATTCATTTTTGCTTTTGTTCTACCTTTCAAATCTAATGGAATAGGAAAAGAAAAACCTACAGATGCAAAGTCCACATTTTCCATCTCTCCGATATCCTGCCTGAAACGATATCCTGCCCATATAGTAAGATCAGGCATTCTTTCGCGCTGAGCAGATTGAAATGAGAGTCTCTTCATTTTGGAAGTTTCTGTAATCTTTTTTAAAAGAGGTCGATTTTGGATCACTGAGTCTAACACTTTATCATAATTGAAATTAAGATCAAGGTTAGGATTGAGTTTTTCTGTATCTATATATATATTTAAATCTCTATTAACTATAGAGTTGATTGCTGCTTGTATTGCGATTTCTTTCTGCTCAAAATCTTCCAGATCGTCCAGGAGCTTTTCTTTCATTAAAGTCATTCGCAATATATCTGATTGAGCTGATTTCCCAATCTCATATTTAAAATACATTGTTTCGATCAATTTGTCTATAAGCAAAATGTGCTTCAAGGAAATTACTTTTAACTCACGTGTTAAACCTAATTGATAATAAGCTTTTTGAATTTTATCTTTCAACTGAAGTTTAAGCTCTGCAAGTTGATGATTTTTTATAAGCCCTTCAGATTCTGCAACAGCTTTTCGTTTGCTATTCTTTCCAGGAAACGGAATTGTTTGCTTCAGCTTCAGTTGAATTCCCGACATTGGGTTTTCATCCAATTGCCAAGTATCATACGGAACATTGCTGTATTCAATTGCAAACATTGGGTCCATAAATTTTTGTACAAATATTTCTTTTTCGCTTAAAGCATGTATTTGGAATTCTATCATAGAAATTTCGGGGTTAACTTCCATTGCAATATTCACGAGTGCTTCAAGATCCTCATCGGCAAACAGTGAAATTGAGAAGAGAAGAAGTGAGATGATGAGTGAGCTAAATTTCCAATTCATAATTCGTTTTACTTTCTCATCAACTTGTTTATTGTACTCATTACTTCGTCTATTACTTCGATCTTCCCTTCCTGGATTTGGTCTACAACACAACTCTTCATATGAGCTTCCAATATTAATTTGGATACGGAAGTAAGTGCAGATTGAACAGCAGATATCTGGTTCAAAATATCATTACAATAAATATCTTCTGCAATCATTCTATTCACAGCACGAACCTGACCCTCAATTCTATTTAACCTGTCCCTAAAATCCTTCTTCAATTCTTCTGAGTGATGTGCACTCCTTATCGAACACTGTTCACATGCTTCTTTCATTTCTCCTCCGTATACCCTATAGGGGTATGTTAATTAAGATAATGATTTTGTGTCAATAGGCAAATTGTATTTTTTACTTTTGTAATTAAATTGTTTTATTAGAATTTCAGCTTTTCTAAAATTTCACTGAAATTATCTGCATAAAAATCTGCTTCTTTTCGAATCCCTTCAGTCTCATGTGTATCATTATCGTCGAAGATTGCAAAAGCATCTATACCGCCATTATGAGCTGCAAGAACTCCGTGCAATGTATCTTCAATAACCAGGCAATCCTCCGGTGCTATGTTTAACTCTTTAGCTGCTTTTAAGAATATGTCTGGATATGGTTTACCTTTAATATCTTCACATCCTGCAACAATAGTATCGAAATAATTCAGCACTCCATTTGCTCCTAAAACTGTTTTTGTAAGATATTTTGTATTGCTGGTACCAATTGCCATTTTAATATTATTAATCCTAAGAAAATTTATAAATTTATGAGCACCTGGTTTTAATGTAATATCATTTTTATAATGTTCTGCAACCATACCTGTCCATTCTGCACCAATCTCTTCAATTGAGTCAGGCAGATTAAATTTATCTTTGAAGTACTGGCAGATTTCATTGAAACTATTACCAGTTTTCACATCTTTAAAAAGATCATCCGGTACAGAAATGTTGCGTTTTTCTAAGTACTCTTTATCTATTTGTATCCAAATTCCCATTGAATCAATTAGCGTTCCATCCAAATCAAAAATCACAGCTTTATATCTCATTTATTTTACTATTCCTATAAAGAAAAAAGCCCCTCATACAGAGAGGCTTTTCATTATTTATTTCATTAATTAGAATATTTTTTCTAATGTGATCAGTTTATCTTTTAGCATCATTGCTTTTTCAAATGTCTCTGCATTCATCTTAATATCATCATTGTCATCATGTGGTGTATAAGCTTTCACATGATCAGAGCGAAGTCCACCTAAATACCAACGTGAGTCTTCCATATAGATAAGGTCTTCCACATTTGCTTTCATACGTGCCATTATTGCATTGGAAAGTGAAATTTTTCCTGAAGGAATTGATTCATCAATAAGTACAGGAAGTCTTCTTATTTTCTCACCTTTCACATGATTTGGCTTGCCGCCTTTATACTGTTCCATGGCATAATCAAGTGTATCGATTGTAAGTCCATTAATCTTCTCTGCATGATCAGGAGCCTCTTTAGTAAGCAATGTTATGGTTATTCCAACAACTGCTGTAAGCAACATTCCAAAAAGTGCTCTTGTATAGATGAAAATACCATTTTGTGGAGCAGAGACAAATGATGCAAGTGGAACGATCATATCTGGAACGAATACTGTGAGAATTGTAAATCCAGATCCCACAAGCATAGAAATATTCGCAGCTTTAGCTGTAAATCTTCTCCAAAATGCACCAAGGAAGATCGTGGTTACAATAGATGGAATAATGATCATGATACCTTTATAATGAATAGACATCAAACTACCTTTCATATGTGAGAACATATAAACAAGTAGTAATCCGAGTAGTGCTGTTCCACCAGAAACCCAACGAGCTGCTTTTAAGTAATGTTTGTCATCAGCTTCAGGCTTGAATAATGGTTTATAAATATCATAGATTCCTATTGCAGAGCATGCATTTATCAGTGTATCAACTGTAGACATCAAAGCAGCTGTAAGAGCAGCAATCACAAATCCAAATACTATAGTATTGTGCCGTAAAGTTTCCCAGGCAACAACAATAAATGTATGGAAATGATTAGTAATATGAATTGGATCAAGACCTTCTAAAGCTCCACCCATAGCAGTTTGCTTTTCAATAAGAGATTTTGCTATCCAACCAACTGCACCAACAATTATTGCTGAGAATGGAAGTGTGAAAAGTACATTAAAAATTGCAGCTTTTCTACCATCATTCACACTCTTAAGGGCTAAATATCTCATTATAAAGCCTTGATTCATAAACGTGAATGCAATACTCCCTGCCAAAGCTTCTCCCCAGAAAAGACCTGCAGTATTAAATTTTGGATCATTCAAAAGATCTACAAAAGGCAGTCTGTGAGTTACAGGTAACCAAGACCAAAATTCACCAAAGCCACCCAAGGCAATTATACCGGCAACTATCGCAATTCCACCAGCAATGTACAACATAATTCCCTGGAAGAGGTCAGTAAATATAACAGCCGTTTGCCCACCGAAAGTAACATAACCTCCCAGCAGAACCGTTGCTATTGGAACGGTAATTATTAGTGGCACACCAAGTAATCCTTCCATTGCAATACCAATAGTAAACAGGTTATATCCAATATAGAACAACATGTATGCCATAATTATTACTAGTGATATATAACGTGAAGTTCTGTTAAATCTACGTTCAAAGTATTCGGGAATAGATTTAATCTTTGAAAAGTAAATTATTGGCAGCCAGCCAAACATGAAGAAGGGTATAATAAACCAATCATTCGTGTAGGTCATCGAACTGCTCATTCCCGTTTCAAATCCTTGCTGAGAATACTTAAGATAACTGTAGGAACCAATTCCTGTAGCTATCATGCTTGCAGCACCAAGCCACCAGGCAAATCTTTGCCCACTATAAAAATAATCATTTATATTCTTACTAAATCTAGAGAAATAACCACCAAAAGCAGCTATCAGTAAAGAATATAAAATTACAACTGTTCCAATTGTCCAATATGCACTTGGATCTAAATTAAGTTGACTCAAATGTTCCATCTACACTCCTCCCTTCACAGGCATATACAATGCTAATAATATCCAAACTGCATGTGTAATTGCAAATAGGAAGAATCCTGCGATAATCCATTTAAACCAGAAATTATCATTCCCTCTCCCTAATTTACAAGAACCCGTTTTAAGGATCAGGAAAATTCCAATTCCAAATGTGATTGCACCAAATCCATATTGATAGAGGTAACACGTCCATGGATCGCTTGGTCCCCATGCTGAGATAAGTATCCGTGGGAAAACATAAATAAATGCAAGAACAGCAATTATAAAAATGATAAGCGGAAGACTGTTCTTTTTTTCGACTGTGCTCATATTTCACTCCTTGTGGCGAGACATAATTTTAAAAGAGAGCTTTAAATTCCCATTAAACTATGAACTCACTTATTTTTTAATTCTATATTAACAATGATCTTAAATCTTTTAAATCATTAACTTCAAAGGTGGGAATTATCCCACTTTTATTAATGCACTTATTTGGATTGAACCAACATGTGTCAATTCCAAAATCATTTCCGCCTTTGATATCTGAAGCTAAACTATCCCCAATTATTATAGCCGACTTATTATGAGGGAGTTTATTAAATATATGCTCAAAAAATTCTGGATTTGGTTTTGGATGTCCGATCTCTTCAGAAATAAATATATGTTGGAAATATCCTGCAAGATCTGAATCGGCAAATCGTGGATTTTGTACATCGGCAAGTCCATTTGTGGCAAGTGCAAGCTCCGTTTTTTTATATAGGAAGCTGACGATCTCTTTAGCCCCCTGTAACAGATGGACTCCCTCAGATAAATGTTTTAGATATAACGGACTAAAAAAAGTGGGATCAAGTTGCAATCTCTCTTTAGTAAAAAATCTCTCAAAACGCTCAATTCGCAAGTTGTCTGATGTAATTTTTTTTTGTTCAAAATCACGCCAGATAGCTTTATTTATTACTTCATACTCTTTGTGTAATCGCTTCAGATCTTCATTAATACCAAATTGTTTGAATGTTTTGTTAAACGCTTCTCTTTCAGCTGTATCAAAATCAAAAAGTGTTCCATCAGCATCAAATAAAACTAATTTGTATTTCATTGTTTTTTATTTCAATAGCATCATTTTATTCTTTGCTGAAGACTTTCCATCAATAACTAATTGATAGAAATATATTCCGCTTGATACATATTTTCCAGATTGATCTGTTCCATTCCAAGTAATTGAAGATTGAGGAGTAATTACTGAATAATTCCTAATTCTCTGCCCTTTTAAATTGTAAATTCTTATTTCAGCATTTTCAATATTCCCGGTTTTTAATTCAAAATAGATGGTTGTTTCAGGATTAAAAGGATTTGGATAATTTGAAAGACTAAATGCATTTTGTGGAATCACATCATTCTCTATTCCCGATATATTTATATGCACATTAACAGTATCTGTTGGAAGTGATTCACCAGAATCGTAAACTGCAGAGATATAATAGCTGTAAAACCCATTAATAACATCCACATCAAAATATTCTATCTCTAAAATACTCTCTAAAATTATTCCATTTCTATATACATTATAAGCTAAAAGTTCTTCGGTAGGAAGCTCCGGCTCTTCCCAAGATAGATGAACATTATTCCCATCATAAACTTCTGCTTGAGGATTTTGTGGAGAAGGAGGTGTGTTTGGATCGGGCATTAACTCACATGATACGTAAATTGTATCATTTTCTGTGACTAGAATATCGCTTTCTGTGAATGGAAGATATCCCAATGCTGTTATAACGATCTCACGATTTCCAACAGGTATTTCATTAAGAATAAAATATCCTTCATCGTCCGACATTGTGTTCCCATACTGGCTCATTATCGGAGCAAATGCGATCGGTTCATTATTACTGCTATCAGTAATATTCCCATCAATAGCACCATAAGCAACCTGTGAACCTGTAATAACTACATCGTCTACATTCCAACCGCTATATTGCCAGGAACCATCTGTGGAACCAATTGAAAATCTTATACGAATATTGCCATTTAGATCTGCAATTTCGGAAATATCATAGTTTGAGCTATTCCATGAATTATCTGTAACCTCTGCTGAATTCGTCCAGATCTCATTCCAAGTTGTTCCATCATCATTGCTCACACAAATGTACGCATGATCGTAAGTTGACACTTCAACATTTAACCATCTAATAAAATTTAGCTCAACCGAGACGAACTGGCTGCAATCAATAACTGGGGAAATTGCGAAATATTCATGTGTGCTCAGATCAGTTTCATAATCACCCAAACTTGCTCCAAGTCCGGTAAGATCAACTCCAAGCACATTACTCCCCGAATACGCAGAGGTTGGATCAGGATTACCATATTCCCCACCTAACCCTTGGGGTGAATCAATTTGAAATTCTCCATTCAACATCCAACCTGTAAGTTCTTCAAAATCATCTTCCCAAATATCTTCAGCAAAAACTGATGTTATAAAAATTACGATTAAAGTAGTTAATAGTATTTTCATTTTTTCTCCAATTATTTCAATAGCAACATTTTATTTATCAGCAATTTGGAATCATTAATTTCTAATTTATAGAAGTAAACTCCTGATGCTACACGTTTATTATGCTTATTTGTTCCATTCCAAACTACAGTGTGTTCCCCTCTTATTTGAGTCTCATTAACCAGAGTTTTAACTTTCTGACCCTTAATGTTATAAACACTCAATTCTACATTTCCCTCTTCTGGAATGTTATAGCTGATATTTGTTTGAGGATTAAATGGATTTGGGAAATTCTGCAAGCTGAAAGTATTCTGAACAACGGTATCATCAGCATCACTATAATCTTGATCCGTAATAAGAATTGTAAATTCCAAAAGTGTGTCAGCAGGAACATATTCCACAAAATCATTGTCCGGAATTTCAAGATAACCTTCTGACATCTGCAAGAAAATATTAGCATTTTCCGGAAGTTCAAAAGTGCTGGCATCAAAGAATAAAGTTTGCAGATCGGCAAGCTGCAATTCAGCACTAAATGAATATGTGAAATCCTGCATTTCATCTTGAGGAGATGTGATAGATTGATGCAATTTTTGTGTTGTTCCATTAATCTCCATCGGAACGCTGAATGTGATTACATTCTCATACGGTTTTACAGTTGGTTTGAGCAGGTCATAATTGGAATTATAGAGTGAATCAGCAACATCGGAAGTTCCAACAATGATAGAAGAAATATCATTACTTACTTGCTCTACATTTATCTTTGCTTTCCAATTTATCTCATACTCTGGCGAGAATTCATTTGTATAGTATGGAATAAATTTAACAGTTATATTATCTTTGTAACAATACAAATAATAACCATTTGCAGGAGTCATTTCATAAACAGGATCAAAGCTGTTATCAAAATTAAATACTGCAGGTTCTATCAATCCATTCTGCACTGCCTGATAATATTCGTAATCAACATTGTTTATAGAAAACACTAGTTGATCAATATCATAACTTGCTCTATGAGGATTTGGTATTACATTCCAACCTGAATTTAATGGCATACCGTATGCTGTTTTCTGCATTGATACATTATTTAGTGCAAAATAATTATCCTGCGGTGCATAATTCCAATAGGCTTGCAAAAATTCCGGTTCATCCACAAAAGTAAATTCACTATTTATATACTGATAGAACTCAACATTCTCACCAAATATTTCTTCTGTTGTATGTTGATTTGTATTGAAATTTTTGGTTATCAGATTCCAACCTTGATAAGTTTCAACAATATTTTGTGGTGATATTATTCCAAAACTGTAAGGTGAATAGTAATGCAATGTATCTCCTTCATCCATAACCAGATCGACCCTGCATTTAAGATTTTCAAATAGAAGTTGAGGGACTATCCAATTAGTATTATTTGTAGTAGGAGACAACCCCATTTCAATGGGGATTGTAATTTCATCATTCTCTGCGTAAACATTCACATGATCTATTGTTGTGGTCATATTAACAGACCAGTTTATACTAAGGATCTCGTTCGGATACAATAACTGATTAGGGATATAATCAAAATCAAGAGATGGTGTAAGGTTTCCATAATACAAAGTAAAAGTGTAATAGTTTGCTGAAGTTGGAGTGTAAGAATAAGTTCCGGTCGCAAGATCATAATATTGACCATTTGTATATAGATAGAACCTTTCAGCATTTCTATCTAGATTTGCTATTCCTATCTCTACAGGAGAATTTGTTTGATTTGTCCTCACACGATAGACCCAACTTTTAAGTTGTTCTTCAGTATTATAATCACCATAGATTTCTTGCTCTAGAAATTGAGGAACATTGTTCCAATATTCTTCATAAAATTCACAGAAGAAATAATCTCCAACTGCTTGGTCGTCTGTTGCAATATCAAAATTACTATCATAACCATTAGAGGCATATTCATTATATCCAAAATAACAAGTGTCATTGTAAGTTCCTGTCATTTGTGCTGCATATAATCCATAGATTTTTTGCGATATAGCAGATGGTTCACTTCCATAAAGATACTCTAAATCGTTATCTTGTACACCGAGTTTATATGTATATTGTTGTCCATTTTCTACACCTGTATCAATAAATGTATAGGGAACGTCATCTCCACTTTGTCCAGCAAGTTCCGGATTGTTTGACCAAGTATCTAACAACATAAAATCATTTCCGTCAATCTTCTTATAAATATTGAAACCGGAAAATTCTGAAGCTGCAGAAGCTTCCCATTCCAAATTTATATACTCATCTCTTCCATAACAAATGAAGTCATCTACAACTGCCGGTCCAGAAGTTCCAAATACTTCATTAGATAAAGCAGATTCATTTCCATTCTTATCTAATATCCTTACAGCAAAATAGTATTGTTCTCCCGGAGCTAATCCTCCTAAAGTGTAATAATTCTGAGCCAAGCATGCCAGTTTACCATAAATGCTTTTATCTACAATAGAATACCCCCCATTTGCAATAGGCTCGGTTGAGTAGAGTATTTCATAAGTATCCATATCAAAGCAATCACCAGAAATCCATTGGATCTTTATATAATCTGCATTTTCTGTTACAACTTGCAATTCGGCAGGTGCTGTGGGCATCAAATTATCATCCATTTGATATACTGCTGGTAATACTTCAGCTAGTGCATTTATCCAAGGTGAATAATAGGTGAGTGTATTATCAAATCTGTGGTTCATGTCCCATGTTTGAGTTACCGGATCCCAACCGTGAAACCAATAATAATTATTTGAGGTTTGCGGATAAATATTGGGAAGTTCATCCATTTCAAGATGCAGAAATCTTTCAATATTATCATAATGGCTCATGCCGGATTGTGTATAAACTATCTGACGATTTGAGCTGTATCCCCAAAGATCGATATTCGTATTTATTGTAAAAGTTGTATCTTCATTAGCATAAGTAAAATCATATTCATTGCTGTGGAAACCATAAAACTCATCCATATCAACTGGAGCATGTAATCCCACTGAATTTGCAGGCAGAACTATGGGATCAAGCACATTAACAATATCTAATCCTAAAGATGAGTGATCTCTAATTGGAAGATCAGGAGAACCAACATGATAGCCACCAGAGATCTGAACATTTGGGTATCCCCAATGTCTGCTTCCCCAGTCATAACTATGTATCTGCATACTAAACTCATGCCTTCCAAACTCACTTCTTATGTCATCACAAAACTTTTTGTAGCTTACATTAAAAACATGATCTTCTCTTCTAGAAGGATCACATAGTGATTTATTGTTAGCATAATTTCCAATATTCGTCCATACAACTTCCCTTCCCGAACCGGAAATAAGTAGAAATTTTGAGCTGATATCTATAAAAGCTTTGTGTGCAACTGGTACTGTAATATAATCATCATTAGGGTGTGGAGCCGTTATAATGTGCGGATAACCTCCTTCTGGGTAATAGATATATAATCCCCAACCATAATCAAATGCACCATGTTCATCATCACCAGTATCTGTTGTTTGATTATCATCAAAATAGGAATCATTCGGGATCTCGCGTAGCATATAAAAAGTTCTATCTGAATCTATATCATTAAAAATAACAACCTCATATGGAAATGAAGTTGTATCGATCATACTTTGTGCATCATCTAAATTACCTAACAGAAATTCATCAATTATCAGCCCCCATCCAATAAGATCTTCATCAGTAGGAACTTCATAATCTCCAAATCCTTCAGACTGCACATCCCAGGGAGCATAAAGGTTATATCCGGGATCTGCGACTCCTTCAGCAATATGGCTCATCCAATTATCATATCCACATTCCGGAGCATTACCATAAAGGAAATTCTTTAGT
>CAXCCM010000026.1:0-15818 GCA_963981005.1 uncultured bacterium
AATTCACTGACGGACACATAACAGGTGCGATAAATATTCCTATATTTTCTAATGAAGAACGTGCAGTTGTAGGCACAAAATATAAACAAGAGAGTAAAGATACAGCTATTGCGCAAGCATTAGAATATATAGCAGCAAAAACCGACCAATATCTTGATGAATTAGAAAGACTTGTTTCTACGCAGGAGATTTGTATTTATTGCTGGCGTGGTGGTTTTCGTAGTACCGGGATGGGATATCTCTTCCAAACTGCAGGTAAAAAAGTATATCGGTTAGATGGTGGCTATAAAGCATATCGCAATTTTATTTTAGGTTCTTTTAAGAAGAAATTTAATCTTACTGTTATTGGTGGAATGACCGGAAGTGGAAAAACTGAAATTCTGGAAGAAATTGGAAAAACGAACCAACAAATGCTTGATTTGGAAGGAATAGCTCATCACAAAGGTTCTGCATTTGGTGCACTAGGACAGGAAGATCAACCTACAACTCAACAATTTGAAAATAACCTTGCAGCACAATTAAATAGCTTTAATTTTGAGCAAAATATCTGGCTGGAAGACGAAAGCAGAATGATTGGAAGAGTGAAAATCCCAGATGATTTATTCATACAAATGAGAAGCACAAATGTAATTAAAATCGAGGTTTCTAAAGATAATCGCATAAACAGGTTAATAAAAGATTATGCTAATTTTAACAAAGAATATTTGATAAATTCCATTACAAATATTTCCCGCAGATTGGGTGGATTAAATACCCAAAAAGCAATAGAAGCAATTGAAGAAGAAGATTATTATACTGCAACCGACATCATTTTAGATTACTATGACAAAACCTACACCTACGGGCTTTCTAAAAGAGAAGGACAAACAATATCTCCTTTAAAACTTGCTGGAAATGATGCAAAGTTTAATGCTAAAAAAGTGATTGGGTTTGTGAAGAACAATTAATAAGTTTTATTCCTTCCCCACATTGATCTCACCAGCTTTTTCTAAAGCAATCCTGGTTAGTATCGGACCTATTATTTCAAAGAAAATACAAGTTGCAGTTACTGTGGTTAGAATTACAGTTCCAATTTGGTCTCCGGTTGTTATTTTGGTCCCATAAACGGTTTCTATCAAATTTCCATGTCCTGCAAATTCACTTTTTACCATTAGGGCAAGTCCAATTGCTACACCGGCTTGCGACAGAATTCCCAGCCCGATATAGTTCTTAATATTCTTATCTACTTTACCAATTATCGCACCTAATCTTGAACCTAGAATTAAACCTGAAGAACGGCTAATAACATAGATCACACCGATAAGCCCTAATGATGGTAACGCTTTAATATGTAAATTTGCTCCTGCAAGAGTGAAGAATAAAATGAACAATAACGGCATAAATGAACGCATACTATTCTGGATTCGGTTTACCAATGAACTTGGTTGAGTATTAATTATAAAAACACCCATTATCATCACGGTTAATATTATTGATGTATGCAAGATCTGTGAAAATCCACAAGCTGTTAGAATGAATCCAAAAACTAGTATTGGGATGTCGTCTGAATTTCTTAATTTACTTACAAGCAGTGAAAAAATAAATCCTATCAAGCCACCTAATAAGAAACTAAAACCGATCTCTTTTAGTGGAATTAGAATTGTTGCCCACAGCCCACAAGATGTTGCCCCCGCTTCATGCAAGATAATATTTTTAGCAATTGCTGCAGAAAAGCCAAAGATGATAATTCCCAACCCATCATCAAAACCTACAACTGCAAAAAGTGCTTTTGTAAGATTCCCCTTTGCTTTATATTCCTGAATTACTGCCACTGTTCCAGCAGGTGCACTTGCCGGTGCAACCGCCGCAAATAACAAAGAAAGCGGCAGATTCCTAGTAAAAAGGAACAACCCTGCAAATACAATTATAAATGCTGCAAATGATTCGAACAGAATAACATAAACCATACCGCTACCTAATCTTTTTAGCGTGGAAAACTTTAATTCCATTCCAATACTGAGTGCTACAAAACCTAATGCAATATTCGTGATAAACGATAAATTTTGTTGCATTGGTGTAGAGAGCAGATTTAGAAGTGATGGCCCTAAAACAACTCCAAATATCATGAATCCAATAATTGAGGGAAGCTTTAGGAACTTCATATTCTTCCCAAAATAATAACCCATTATTACTGTAAGTCCTACCAGAAGAAGTGCAGGTAAAATGAATGCATGTTCTAATGTTTCTGGTGAGTGCATCTTAGATTTCCAGTGAGCCGTGAAGATGTTCTATGTTTTGAATGAAGAACATAATGCCATTCTCATTTTTCTCTTCAATAATTTCGGTTAGATCATTTGTGAGATTATCTACAAATTCAGATTCAATCGTGGCTGTTATTATCCTGCAAAAATCATTTCTGTCAGTTTGCATAAAACTTGTAAAAAGTGGCATATGATAAAGATATCTGCTAGCATTAGAAGCTTCTGTAATTGTAATATTGCTGCCCTCAATTTCAGTTATTATGTTAATAATATCTTCAAATTTATCTTCGTTTTGAATTATTACTGTTACCAATTTATGTTTATCATTTTGTTTGACATCGGTTGCCATACTTGAATGTCGAATAATGCTCTGCCTGATATTTTCTGTATCTTTTGAATTTATCAATCTGCTTATATTTTCATCTTTTCGCAAGTATTGTGAGATATAAGAAAGTAAGCGAACATGCTCTTTTTGCTGATTTGCAGGTGCAATAATGAATACGAAAACAAATGTATTTTTTTTATCTATTGCATCAAAATTTACACCTTCCTTAGATATAAATAAACCGACCACAAAATCATCAACACCCTTCAATCTGCAATGAGGAATTGCTATTTTAGATGAGATCGCTGTTGAACCCATCTCTTCTCTTTCTTTAAGTGCATCATAGATCTCAGTTTGAGTAATATTACTAAGTGTTGGATTTAATTTTGCAAGATTAGAAATTTTTGTTAGTATGGAATTTCTGTCTTCTTTTTGTGTGCTGATCTCAATACAATTGGAATGTAGAATTTTTTCAATATCCATGCGTTGCCTCCTACTTCTGGGACCATCTTTTTTTTTGCATTTAGATGTCAATAGTAGAATAGCTTATTACAATTATATTCTTTTAGATTTGGAAGTTACTGTATTCTTTTATTTGGAGTTTGTGTCACACAGATCGAAGGAGAAGTAAATTGTTAAATTAGGGAAATAAATAATTTTATTGAATTATACTCGTTGTAATACTTGTTCAATTTCATAGAACATTTCATCAGGTTCAAGTGCTGCCAGAGCATCTGCATCATTAACACCCCATGCAACTGCTCCGCATGGCATTCCCACTTTTTTTGAAGCAAAAATATCACGAAGTTCATCACCAATATAAATTGCATCTTTTTTATCGATTCCACTTAATTTTAGTACTTTCTTTAATTTGGATTCTTTGCCAAATACAGAAACACCACCCACAAAATAATCATTCATTTTTATGAGTTCATCACCTAGAACCTTAATGATATTCTCTTTTGAGTTTGTACTTACAATTGCAATTTTATGACCTAACTTTTTCAATTCGTGAAACATATTCTCTATACCATCAAACATTTTGATCTCATCTATATTTTCACTCATCATATTTCGCATATATGTAGAAATTCTAGGAAGTTTATAAAGAGGGATCTTCAAGTGCTTTAGAAAACTTAAAGAATCTAATTTGCGAAGTTCCGGCATATCTTCAAGATTAATTTTATTCAAATTGAATTCATTAGTTACAATATCCAAAGTTTTCATAAACCATGGAAATGAATCAGCTAACGTACCATCAAAATCAAATATTACTAATTTATATTTCATAATTATTCCTTTGGAATGAAAAGCAGTTTTTGGTGATTTAGTGTCAATGTTTTTAACGATCAAGCTTAGATACATTAAGAATAAATATTTTGACAAACAAAGAGTCTTTAGGTAATTAGGTAATCATCTAAATAAAAGAGCAGGAACATGAATATGGTTAACGATAAATTGTTCAAAGCACTTTCGGATGCAAACAGACGAAAGATAATTGATCTATTGAAAAAAAAAGAGATGACTGCTGGAGAAATAGCAGAGAATTTTAGTGTTTCTAAACCTACAATTAGCGAGCACTTAAAAACATTAAAAAATGCCGATCTAATTCAATCAGAAAAAAATGGGCAATTCATAACTTATTTTCTAAATACAAGCGTATTAGAAGATATGTTATCTTATATGATTACTATTTTTGGAAAAAAGGAGAATAATGATGAATAAGAAATTTTGGATAAGTATAATCATAATAATTGTACAAATCGTATTAGCGCTTTATCTCAGCTCGTTTATTGCTGATGATGCAAAAGTACCGAGTCACTGGAATATTCGTGGAGAAATAGATGGTTATTCAAATAAGTGGACTGCTATTCTATTATTCCCGGGAATTAATTTTCTTCTATTCATTTTCATGCTGATTTTACCTATTATCTCTGTACGTTATAAAGAAAGCTCTGAAAGGTCTTCCCGCATGGTTCCGATTATTACAAATATCATAATTTTCTTTTTTGCTGTAATTCATATATATACATTACTTTTGGGTGCAGAATTATTATTAAGTAATGGCTCCTTCCTTTACTACTCTCTTGGTTTAATGTTTATTCTAATGGGAAACATACTGCCGAAAATGCCATCAAGTTTCTTTATAGGAATTCGTACTCCCTGGACTCTATCCTCAGAATATATCTGGCGTAAAACTCATAAAGTTGGTGGTGTATGCTTCGTTCTAAGCGGACTTATAATGATCTTCATTTCAGCTATTTGGGGGAATAATTCCACTGCCCTTACAATTATGTTTATTTTATTTATGACCTTTGTATTATATTCGGTTCTCTATTCATTCCTACTTTACAAAAAAGATGAAGATAATAAGTAGCACGTAATAATTTACATAAGTTTCTAGTAATTTAGTTAAATTTTAGTAAGCTCCATTAGCTAAATAACACATCTCGCATTTCTAGAATCACACAAAACATTTCATACCTTTTATAATAAGTTGACACGTTTTTTTAAATTACCACTTTGTCATCCAAAAATAATGAATACTGGAGAAAATCAATGAGTAAAAAAATAACTATCTTCGGAGCAGGACTCGTAGTAAAACCAATGGTCGATTATCTAGCTAAAAAAGGTTATGAAGTAACCATTGCCAGCCGTACATTAAGCAAGGCAGAAAAACTTGCAGAACCACATCCAAAAGCAACTGCAGCACAATTTTTAAGTAATGATGAAGCAGCAATGGAAAAATTCGTTAAAGAAAGTGATCTGGTTGTTAGCTTACTTCCGGCAACACTTCATGTAGAAGTTGCTAAAAAATGTATCGAATTTAAAACAAATATGGTCACAACTTCATACATTAGTCCAGCAATGCGAGAATTAGATCAACAAGCAAAAGATGCAGGAATTATAATTCTTAATGAAATTGGTGTAGATCCCGGAATCGATCATATGAGCGCTATGAAGATTTTCCATCATGTAGAAAAAGAAGGTGGAAAAATTGTTAGCTTTATGAGTTATTGTGGTGGTCTTCCAGCTCCAGAAGCAAATACGAATCCACTCGGTTACAAATTCTCTTGGGCACCAAAAGGTGTTCTAAAAGCAGCTGGGAATGGTGCGAAATTCATGAAAGATGGTGAGATCATTGATGTCGAAGGACCAGAACTTTTCAATAATTACTGGTTCGTTGATGTAGAAGGTGCTGGCACACTGGAAGCTTATCCAAATCGTAATTCACTTGATTATATCGATCTTTATGATCTGAAAGATGTTAAAACAATGTATCGTGGAACTTTTAGAAATGTTAGTCATTGTAATACATGGTATACAATGTCTCAAATGGGATTTTATAAAGAAGATGAAATATTTGATAATTTAACAGGTACTGTAAAAGAATTCATCCTCACTAAAATGTTCAAAGCAGATAAAAATAAATGTCTTAAAGAACTTTTAATGGAAAAATATAATCTTCCAGCAGAAAGTGTGATCCTGAAGAAATTTGAATGGCTTGGATTCTTTGATGAAACTCCAATTCCAATTACTAAAGGTGGTGCAGTTGACGTTCTTACCGCTATCATGCTAGATAAAATGTCATACGGAGAAGGTGAAAGAGACCTGCTGGTTCTTCATCACAAATTTGTAGCCAAATATCCAAATAAAACTCAAAACATTACATCAACAATGATAGATTACGGAATTCCAAATGGTGATTCTTCAATGGCAAGAACTGTTTCTCTTCCTGCAGCGATCGGAGTTCATATGATACTTCAGGGTGAAATCACCGTAAAAGGTGTTTATATGCCAACATTACCAAATATTTATAATCCTGTTCTTAAAGAATTAGAAAATCTTGATATTAAACTTATTGAAAGATTTTATTGATCTAAAGAAATGAGAATTTAATATGATTACAATGCGTTCCTAAGCCTTCTTAGGAACGTTTTGTACAAATAGCATCTTGTTGTAATTTAAGGAGAAAAATGAAAACGATAGGAATAGTAAAAGAAACAAAAAATAAATGGGAACGAAGAGTACCTTTGAATCCAATTGCAGTTCAAGAGTTGATAAATAAAGGTTTTGGTGTAACAATTCAACCATCTGAAAACAGAATATACAAAGATGAAGAATATACTTCTGTTGGTGCAAAACTTTCTGATGATCTTTCTCAATGTGATTTCATAATTGGAGTAAAAGAGATCTATCAAAAAGATCTTATACCCGGCAAACCTCATTTGTTTTTTTCACACGTTATCAAAGGTCAGGATTACAACATGCCTAACCTACAGCATATTCTGGATACGAAAGTAACACTTCTTGATTATGAAAAAATTGAAGATGATAAAAACAGAAGACTCGTTTTCTTTGGAAAATTTGCAGGTGATGCGGGAATGATTGACACGCTTCATGGATTAGGGAAAAGACTCAAACAATATTATAATATTGAAACACCGTTCTTAAAAGTAAAGCACTCTTATCAGTATGAGTCAGTTCAAGATGCGATTGATCAAATTAGTATTATTGGAAAAGAGATCGAGCAGAATGGACTTCCTAAAGAAATAACACCACTCAATATTTTCCTTTTGGGATACGGTCATGTGGCACAAGGATGTAAGGAAATTTTAACAGCCATGCCAATTGTGGAAATTGCTCCCGATGAGTTAGAAAAACATTCTCAGAATTACAAAGATAACAAAATTTATCTTACTGTTTTTAAAGAAGAACATTTAGTAGAAAGAAAAGACGGTGGAGATTTTTCGCTTCACGACTATTTTATTAACAATTCAGCATATAAATCTCGTTTAGAGCAGTACCTTAAACATTGCAGTATTTATATGAATGCAATTTATTGGACTCCTGACTGCCCGGTTTTTCTTCCAAATTCCTATTTAAAAAAGATTCAGAATAAAGACCCTAAACTTATCATTATTGGTGACATCACTTGTGATATTGAGGGATCTGTTCAGGCAACAGTTAAACCAACTTGGCCAGATAATCCGGTATTTGTCTACAATACGGAAACCAAAAAAGAGAAAGATGGTTATACTGGTGAAGGATTTGCTATAATGGCAGTTGATAATCTACCTTGTGAATTCCCTAAAGAAGCGTCAGATACATTTTCAAGTTCTTTAATGCCATTTATGCAACAAATACTGAATAATGATTATTCTAAGCCTATCAATGAATCAACTCTTCCAGCAGAGATAAAATCTGCCTGCATTACACATCAAGGTAAATTGGAAGAAAATTTTAGATACCTTAAAGAATTTATAAAATTAATATAATATAGGAGTAGTTATGGCTACAATTCAAGATGCAATTCAAGAGAATCCTGATTCAATAAATTCCATTAATAAAATTGATATTCAAGATTCTGATGTTAAGAAAATGATGGATCGTTATCATTTTTCTGATGACATAAAAAGTAACATTGAGCAAGAAAATCTTCTACCTGCTGGTGTGTTATCAAGATTACATTCCTGCTTTCCACATCATTCAGGTATTATGGAAACCACCGAATTTTTATTTACCGGTAAAGAGCATTATGCAGGATTAAACGGATTCAGGGAAATCGTTGAGACTTTAAGCAAAAATGGAATCGATATTGGACATATAAAAGCGAGAGAATTTTTTATTGAAGTTTACCGCTTTTTAGCAACCAAGCACGTTCTAAACACAATTAATTGGAATGATTTTGCAAATGATTCACTCTTCCAACTTGTTTTCCCACAACCAGAAATGATACAGGCTGATGCTGTAAAATTATACCTTGATGCTAAAACAGATGATGAAAGAAAAACAGTTGTTAACGAATATATGAAAGAGACAAATCCTCACGATGGAAATCAATTATTAAATAAACCATGGTTCAAAAATGAAGATGGTGAATTAGAAATTCTTGATGGTTGTCAGCATAAATATCCACAATGTATTCTTCTTTTTGATAAAACAACACAAAGTTGTTTTTCATTCTGTACATATTGTTTCCGTCATGCTCAGGTTCGTGGTGATGAAGATATGTTCATTCAAAGAGAAATTAAGCAAGTTCACGATTACTTAGAATTACATACAGAAATTACAGACGTGCTTATGACCGGTGGAGATGCAGGACAAATGAGCTATGAAAGATTAGAACAATATGTTCTTCCATTAATAGAGAATCCAAAACTAATGCATATTAGAACTTTACGTTTAGGAACAAGAGCACTTACTTTTGCTCCTGAAATGATCTTGGACAATAAATATAATAAATTTTTAGATCTTTTAAGAAAATTAAATAATAATGGTGTTCAGGTTGTATGGATGGCACATATTTCTACCCCTAGAGAACTTATGAATATTAGCACAATAGCAGCTGTTCGCAGACTTCGTTCTGCTGGGATAGTTATAAAAAGCCAAAGCCCGATCATGAATCATATCAGCCTTTTTACAGATGAGAATGGCAAAGTTGATGTTGATCGCTCTGCCCAAAACTGGATTGATCTTGGAAATATTCTCGCAATATTATCTATTGGTTTCCACTCAATGTATTGTGCACGTCCAACCGGTGAACATCACTATTTCACAGTACCAGTTGCAGATATCAATGTTGTTTTCAGTAAAGTTTATAGATCTTTACCTTCAATAAACCGTCCTTCAAGATATATTACAATGACATCATCTGCAGGAAAGATCTCGCTACTGGGAACTGTTGAGGTTAATGGAGAAACTGCCTTTGCTCTTAAATTTAATGAAGCAAGGAATATGAAGTGGATGGACAAAGTTTTCTTAACAAAGTATGATGAAATAGAGAACACAATTGCAAATCTAAAACCTCTTGATACAGAGAAACACTTCTATGAAGATGATCTAAAAAATGCTGAAAGTTCTCTTCAAGAAACTTTAGAGAAAAGATTAAAAAAATAATCATTCAATCAATTTCAAGGGAGAATAATTAATGATTAATAAAATTGTAAATTCAGCTGCAGAAGCTGTTGCAGATATTTTCGATGGTGCTGTAGTATTAATAGGTGGATTCGGTGAGGCAGGTAGCCCTATCGAATTGATACATGCACTGATCGATCATGGCGCAAAAGATCTTACTGTTGTTAGCAATAATACAGGAAGCGGTCATGTTGGTTTAGCAGCACTTATAGAGAATAAACAGGTAAAAAAAATGATCTGTTCATTTCCAAGAACTGCTAATTCCACAGTTTTCCCTGATCTATATTATAAAAAAGAGATAGAACTTGAGCTTGTTCCACAAGGTTCTCTTGCAGAACGTATAAGAGCTGGCGGAGCAGGTATTCCTGCATTCTATACTCCAAGCTCTGTAAATACTCCGTTAGCAGAAGGAAAAGAGTCTCGTGTTTTTGATGGAAAAACTTATGTGATGGAACATGCAATAAAAGCAGACTTTTCATTGGTTAAATGCAAAGCTGCAGATAGATATGGAAATTTAATATATAGTAAAACTGCCCGAAATTTTGGACCTATCATGTGTACAGCCGCAAAAACAACTATTGTTCAAGCAAATAAAATAGTTGAACCCGGAGAGATAGACCCGGAGATCGTTGTAACTCCCGGGATCTTTGTAACACGAGTTGTAGAAGTTACAAATCCGGAAGCTGAATCTAAACTTGTAGCGGAAGACAGGAGGTATCCATGCCAATAACAGATAAGAAAATTGGATGGGATCGAAATCAAATGGCACAAAAAGCTGCTCTTGATATTCCCGATGGAGCCTATGTGAACCTAGGAATTGGTATGCCAGAATTAGTTGCAGACTTCGTTCCCGAAGGAAGAGAAGTTATCTATCATACAGAAAATGGTTTACTTGGAATGGGAAGTGTTCCAGAAAGCGGAAAAGAAGATCCTGAATTAATTAATGCTGGAAAGAAATGTATAACAGCTATTCCGGGCGCTTGTTTTTTTCATCATGCCGATAGTTTTACAATGATCCGCGGTAGCCATATTGATATTTGTGTTTTAGGAGCAATGCAGGTTTCTGCAGAAGGGGATCTGGCTAATTGGTCTACAGGTAAACCAGGTGCAATTCCTGCGGTTGGTGGAGCGATGGATCTGGTTGCTGGTGTTAAAACGATATTTGTAATAACTCAGCATATCACAAAACATGGTGATCCAAAGATAATTGAAAAATGCACCTTTCCTCTTACTGGAAAAGGTGTTGTTGATAGAATTTATAGTAATCTTGCTATACTTGATGTTACAGAAAATGGCCTCTTTGTAAGAGAGCTTGCACCTGATGTAACTTTTGAATATCTACAGCAAAATACCGGTGCAAAATTGAATCAGTATTAAAATATTGTTATCTGATCTTATGGAGGATTAATTAGCATTATGAATAATAATATAAATTCTAAAGAGCAAAAACACACAAGTGAAGAGATATATAAACAAGCTTGTAATGTGCTTCCCGGTGGTGTAAGTAGAAATACTATTTTTAGGAAGCCACATCCATTTTATGTTTCAAATGCCTCGGGATGTCATGTTACTGATATTGATGGTATTCAACGAATTGATTTCGCAAATAATATGGCATCTTTGATCCATGGTCATGCAAATCCGCAGATCGTTGAAGGAGTTATTGAGCAATTAAAAAAAGGAACTGCCTACACAATGGCAACTGAAGCTGAAGTTGCCTTTGCACAATTAATGTGTAATAGAGTACCTAATTTTGATAAAATTCGTTTTATGAATTCAGGAACTGAAGCAGTTATGGCAATGATCAAAGCTTCTAGGGCTTATACCAGCAGACCAAAAATTGCCAAAGCAGAAGGCGCATATCATGGAACTTACGACTTTGCAGAAGTAAGCCAAACAGCCAACCCTACAAATTGGGGAGGCATAAACAAACCCAATAGTGTTCCACTTGCTAATGGTACTCCGCAAAGTGTTTTAGATGATGTAATCATTTTCCCATTTAATGATATTGAGAGAACTATTTCTATTTTAGATGAGCATGCTAATGACATAGCCTGCATTTTAATTGATCCTGTTCCACATAGAGTCGGGCTTATTCAAGCGCATACAGATTTTGTAGAAGCTATGTACAATTGGACTCGCAAAAATGGCGCACTGCTTGTATTTGATGAAGTTGTAACTCTACGCGTAAATTATAGTGGTACACAAAATGATTATTCAGCAAAACCGGATCTTACTGCAATGGGAAAAATGATAGGTGGCGGATTTCCTGTGGGAGCTCTTGCAGGAAGAGCTGATGTAATGAAAGTACTCGACCCAAGCGAAAGCAAACTTCTCTTTCCTCATTCAGGTACTTTTTCTGCAAATCCAATAACCATGACAGCAGGACGTATTGCCATGGAATTATTTGATGAAGATGCTGTTATAAAATTAAATGCATTAGCTCAAAAAGCAATCAGTCAAATTAGTGAAGCGATAAAACTTGTTGATGTTCCGATTTCTATTACCGGTGCCGGCTCGATGTTCCGCATACATCTAACAGCAACACCACCAACAACTTACCGTGAAGCATTCCAAACTAAAGAAAAGACAATGTTAATAAAAAAATTACTCGACTATCTTTTTATAAACGAAAGAATCATGATGGTTAACACTTGCACTTGCATGTTTTCAACTGCTATCACACAGAAGGAAGTTGATATACTTTCAGATGCAATGTTCAACGGGTTTAAACTAATAAAACCAGAACTTGAAAATATTTAATTTGAGGTAAAATTATGACAGAAGTATTTATTTGTGATGCAATTAGAACACCTGTAGGGAAATTTGGCGGTACTCTTTCATCTATTAGACCAGATGATCTGGGTGCGGTCCCACTAAAAGAAATTGTAAGAAGAAACCCAAATGTTGACTGGCTTGCAGTTAATGATGTTCTTATGGGATGTGCTAATCAAGCTGGAGAAGATAATCGAAATGTTGCCAGAATGTCTTCCCTACTTGCAGGTTTTTCCGATACTATCCCAGGCTCTACAATAAACAGACTTTGCGGTTCGGGAATGGATGCGATTGGCACTGCTGCCAGAGCTATTAAAGCTGGTGAAGCAGATTTGATAATTGCTGGTGGAATTGAGAGTATGTCGCGTGCACCGTATGTTATGGGAAAACCATTAGCGGCTTTTTCTAGAGCTCCGGAAGTACATGATACAACTATTGGTTGGCGTTTTATTAACAAAGTTTTCAATAAAAAATTTGGTACAGATCCATTGATAATGACTGCAGAAAATATAGCAAAAGAGCACAATATTAGTCGTGAAGATCAAGATAAATTTGCTCATTGGAGCCAGCAAAAGGCAAATAATGCTCAAAACAATGGTTTGTTAGCAGAAGAAATTGTCCCCGTTACAATTCCACAACGCAAAGGGGATCCGATAATATTTGATAAAGATGAACATCCCAGATTGAGCTCACTCGAAAAATTAGCATCTTTAAGAGTTTTAACAGGTGAAAATGGAACTATTACTGCCGGTAATGCTTCCGGTATTAACGATGGAGCTGCAGCACTGATTATAGCCTCAAAAAGTGCGGTTAAGAAATATGGATTAATTCCAAAAGTTAGAATTCTTGGAATGGATGTGGCAGGTGTTCCGCCACGTATCATGGGAATGGGACCTGTTCCGGCTACAACCAAATTATTCAAACGTTTAGGGCTTACATTTGATGATATGGATATTATAGAGCTTAATGAAGCTTTTGCTTCACAATCGTTAGGCTGTACTAGAGAATTTGGTCTTAAAGATGATGACCCAAGAATAAATCAATTAGGTGGAGCTATAGCTCTTGGACATCCGCTTGGAATGAGTGGTGCCAGATTAGTTACAACAGCATTTTATCAAATGATGCGAACAGATGCAAAAAAGGCTCTTTGTACTATGTGTATAGGAGTTGGACAAGGCATTGCAACGGTGCTCGAAAAAGTATAACAGATTTAAATTATATAGCAATTATTTGTTCTGGCTTTCATATTAATATGAGAGCCAGTTTGTTTTTTGCAGAAGACTACTTTAATTTGACACAAATATCTTCTACAATTATTTAAGACACTTATGGAAAATGAAATTAATGTTGATAATAATAATATCCCTGTTGTAGAAAAATTTGGCACATTTTTAGGTGTTTATACGCCAAGTGTTCTCACAATTCTCGGGCTTGTAATGTATCTCCGTTTTGGTTGGGTTATTGGGAATGTAGGTCTCGGATTTACATTGTTTATAGTATTACTAGCCAGTTCAATAACCTTCATTACTGCACTCAGTGCTTCGGCTATCGCTACAAATATGCGTGTTGGAGTTGGTGGAGAATACTATATGATCTCCCGCAGTTTAGGTTTAGAGCTTGGTGGTGCAATTGGAATTCCGCTCTACTTATGCAGAACACTAAGCATAACATTTTACAGCTTTGGTTTAGCAGAAGCAATAGGAATGTTTGTTCCGGGTGAACCTTCAGCACAAATGATACAGCTTATTGCTGTCATTATAATAGTAGGAATCACAATCCTTTCCGGTAAAAGTGCTGGACTTGTGCTTAAATTACAGATCCCTATCTTAATTGCAGTTGGGTTATCTGTTGTTGCGTTACTTATTGGTGTTTTATCTGGAGGGTTTCACTCTCCGGAAATGACAACTACTTTCCGAACAGCGCCAAAAGGTTTCTGGTATGTTTTTGCAGTTTTCTTCCCGGCAGTAACAGGCTTCACAGCCGGTATTGGCATGAGTGGCGACCTTAAGGATCCACGTAAATCGATACCTAAAGGAACAATTTTAGCAGTTGCCACAGGTACATTTCTCTATCTTCTTATTCCTGTTTTTCTTGCTATAACCACCAAAATTAATCCCGAAGGTTTAGCTAATGGTGGAGTAGAAACTTGGAGCAAAATCGCTCTTCTTGGTTCAATACTAGTTGTTCCTGGTATTTTTGGAGCTATTCTTTCATCAGCTTTTGGAAGTGTACTTGGAGGTCCACGAGTTTTGCAGTCACTTGCACAAGATAGGCTTGCACCATCTTTTTTGGCAAAACTTTCTAAAACCGGACAACCAACAATTTCTACATGGATCAGTGGAGTAATTGCTCTTATTGCAGTTGCTCTTGGAGACCTTAATGCTGTCGCACAATTCGTAACAATTCTCTTCTTAACACTTTATGTAATGATAAATTTTAGTGCAGCATTGGAAAATCTAACAGGTGATGCTTCTTATAGGCCAAAGGTTAAAGTTCCCTGGTTTGTATCATTGCTTGGCTCATTCGGAGCAATTGCAGTAATGTTCCTTATAAATCCTATAGCATGTATTTTTGCGGTAATTTTTGAAGTCATGTTATTCTGGATCTTACGAAAGCGCTCAATGCGTAAAGAGTGGGGAGATGTAAGAGCTGGATTTTGGGGAACCCTTGCACGCTTTGCTCTTCTTAAATTAAAAAAACATGATAACGATCCACGTAATTGGCGTCCTAACATTTTAGTTTTTGCTGGTGATTTGAACAAGCGACTGCCACTTGTACAACTTGCTAATTTTTTAAATCAACGTCGTGGAATTTTAACCGTTTGCAATATGATAATAGGTGATATAAAAAAAGGTGAGATCGACCTGAAAAAAGAAATACAAAAAATGGATGAAACACTTGATAGAGCTGGTATTCAAGCTTTCAACGAAATCGATGTTGTTTCTAAATTTGAAAGCGGTACAATAAATATTACTCAAGCAAACGGTATTGCAGGACTCCATTCTAATACAATAATGTTTGGATGGTCAGATAAACAAAAACGCATGATTTCAATGCTTAAAACCATTAGAACAATATCTGGTCTACAGAAGAGTTCATTACTTGTGAGGATAAATGTGTTACCAGAAATTTCTGGTAGGAACAGAATGGATATTTGGTGGCGTGGTAAGCATAGTAATGGAGATTTAATGCTATTATTAGCTCATCTTCTAAGCATTAATGATGAATGGAAAAATGCTAGTATCATCATTCATACAATTATCTTAAGAGAAGAAGATCGTGAATTCATGTTAGAGAATGTGACTGAAATGATTAATGAAGTTAGAATTAAAGCAGAACCAAGAATTATAATTAAACCTAGTGATAAATCTATCACTGAAGTAATTCATGAAAACAGTCGTAGTGCAAACCTGGTATTTATGGGATTAAAATTACCTCAAGAGGGTGAAGAGAAAGATTACGTGAATAGGCTGGAAGAACTTTCTGATGGTCTTAAAACCACAATTTTTGTACGTAATTCAGAAGAATTCGCAGGTGAGATGATCTAGTACATATTTATT
>CAXCCM010000027.1:0-14796 GCA_963981005.1 uncultured bacterium
CAGAGCTTATATGAGAGATTTTGGAATATGTCGTCTTTGCTTTAGAAAATTGGCCTCAGAAGGTCAGATACCTGGAGTTAAAAAAGCTAGTTGGTAAAAAAATATCAAAAGGGATTAAGGAGAAAAAAATGAGTTGTACAGATCCGATCGCTGATGCTATTACTATGATAAGGAACGCATATCGGGCGGACCATAAAACGGTCATTATTAATCATAGTAATGTAAGTGAAGCGATAGTAAAAATTCTCTCTGAAGAGAATTATGTAAATAGCTATGAGCTTCTCGAAAGAGAACCGGAAAAAAAGATTTATAGAAAAAAGATCTTTATCAACCTTCGCTATACAAACCTTGGTGAAGCAGTATTAAAAGGAATAGTTAGAATTAGTAAACCCGGATTACGTGTTTATATTAATTCAAAGAATGTTCCTTCTGTATATAATAACACAGGTTGTGCCATTATTTCTACAAATAAAGGCGTAATTACAGATAGAGTAGCTCGCGAGATGAAAGTCGGTGGTGAGTATATCTGTAAAGTATGGTAAAGGGAGAATATTATGTCTAGAATTGGAAAAACTCCTGTACCAGTACCGGAAGGTATAAAGGTAGAAATTAAAAATACTACAATTACTGTTTCTTCAAAGAATGGTGAACTCACATATACATTTCAAGATGGGATCACTATAAAACAAGAAGAGAATAAATTAATTGTAGAAAGAAGAGATGATTCTAAAAATCAGAAATCTTTCCATGGCCTTACCAGATCATTGGTTAACAATATGATTATTGGTCTTTCTGAAGGCTATATAAAAGAATTACAAATAATTGGAACTGGATATTCTGCTGAAGTATTGGGTCCATGGTTAAAGCTAAATGTTGGCTTCTCTCATGACATCCTAATGCAGATCCCAGGAAACCTTAAAGTGGAAGCTGAATTAGTTCCAAGAAGAGAGCAAGGTGCTCTTGGGGTTCAAGCTAATATAAAAATTAGCGGAATCCAAAAAGAAGATGTTGGCAAATTTGCTGCAGAGATCAGAAAATGTAGACCTCCTTTAAACTATGCTACAGGTAAAGGCATACGTTATAAAGGTGAATATGTACGCATTAAACCTGGTAAAACTGCTGCAACAGCATAGAAGAGGACATTATGGATAAAAAATCAGTTTCCTATAAAAGATATAAAGCTCGTGCTAAAAGAAGACTTGCTATTAGAGGTAAAATATTTGGAACTCCTGAAATGCCGCGTTTGGCAGTTTTCAGAAGTCTCAAGAATATAAGTGCTCAGATCATTGATGATACAACAGGTACAACCTTAGCATCATTTTCAACAATTTCAAAAGATCTGAAAGTTGATAAATCAAAAAAGAAAACAGAACAAAGCTTTGAAGTTGGACAAAAACTTGCAGAGATCGCTATAGAAAAAGGGATCAAGAAAGTTTGTTTCGATAGAGCGGGATATTTATTCCATGGTAGAGTGAAAGCTCTTGCTGCTGGTGCTCGTAAAGCTGGTTTGGAATTTTAGGAGGAATTTTGGATAAAAGAAAAGGAAATCCTCGTTCAAATGAACCCGAATTTGCAGTAGAAAAGATTGTAGATACTAATCGTGTTGCAAAAGTAGTTAAGGGTGGTAGAAATTTTAGTTTTAACGCAACAGTTGTTGTGGGAGATAAAGAAGGTAAAGTTGGTGTAGGAACAGGAAAAGCTAACGAGATCGTTAATGCTATTCAAAAAGCTAAAGGTAGAGCCGGAAAGACAATGTTCACAGTTCCAATAGTTAAGGGAACTATTCCTCATGAAATTATTGGTCGCTTCGGAGCAAGCCGGATTATGCTTAAGCCTGCATCTCCTGGTACAGGAATTATCGCGGGTGGACCTGCTCGTGCCATTTTGGAAGCTGCAGGAATTCAAGATATTCTTACAAAATCTTTAGGTTCCAATACTTCTGCTAATGTTGTTAAAGCAACAGTTAACGGATTAAAAGAACTTAGAACCATTGCTCAAGTTGCCAGACTTCGTGGTAAAACCATAGAAGAGATCGGCGGAAAGAAAATATCTGAGGAGGTTGCTAAATGAAACTCAAAGTAACTCAGGTACGCAGTGTTATTGGCAGAAAGGAAGATCAAAAAAGAACTATTGTAGCTCTTGGTCTCGGTAAGATCAATAGAACAAAAATTCATGATGATAATCCTGTTATCCGTGGCATGGTCTTTAAGGTTGCTCATCTTGTAAAAGTTGAAGAGATCAAAGAAGAGAAAAAAGCTGTTAAAAAGCCAGCTGTTAAAAAAACAGTTGAGAAAAAAGATACACCAAAAAAGGCTGCTCCAAAGAAAACAGCAGTAAAAAAAGAGACTACTAAAAAAGCAACAGTAAAAAAGGTGACTGAAAAGAAAACAACAGCTAAGAAAGTAACTGCAAAGAAGCCAGCTGAAAAGAAGGCGACAGTAAAAAAAGCAGCACCTAAGAAAACTACTACAGCTAAAGCAACTCCAAAGAAAGCTAAGCCAAGTGAAGCTAAGAAGTAGTAAGAGGAGAAATAATGAAACTTCATAATCTCGAACGTCCTAATATAAAAACAGGTAAAAAAAGATTAGGTAAAGGTCATGGTTCTGGTCTTGGCAAAACAGCCGGTAAGGGACACAAAGGGCAAAAATCTCGTTCCGGTGGAAATATTCCAGCTTGGTTTGAGGGTGGTCAGATGCCTCTGCAGCGCCGTTTACCTAAAAGAGGTTTTACCAATATATTTAAAAAACAATTTAGAATTGTTAATCTCAATGATCTTCAAGAATTGGAAGCAAAAGAATTTGATATTCCATCACTTGAAGAACTAAATTTGATCCGCAAGCCAAAAGCTAATGAGATCGCTCCTGTAAAAATTCTTGCAAAGGGATCTGAAGTATTTGACAGAAAGATCATAATAAAAGCTAATGCTTTTTCAAAAGTTGCAAAAGAGTTGATCGAAAAGCAAGGCGGAATTGCGGAGGTTATTTAAAGTGTGGAAAAGTATAAGTAACATTTTCAAGATACCGGATCTTAAAAAGAAAATTCTTTTTACAGCATTGATCTTGGTTATCTATAGATTGGGAAGTTACATTCCTATTCCTGGTATAAATTCAGAAGCATTATCACAGTTCATTGGCGGAGCCAGCCAATCAGGCGGAAACCTTTTTGGTATGTTCGACCTTTTTGTTGGTGGTAACCTTGGGCGTGCATCTGTTTTTGCACTGGGTATCATGCCGTACATTACAACTTCAATTGTTATTCAACTTTTGGGTGGAGTTATTCCATTCTTTGAAAGATTGAAAAAAGAAGGAGCTGAAGGACAAAAGAAAATAGCTCAATACACAAGATACGGAACTGTATTTATTGCAGCTTTTAATGCAATAGGTATTACAATGTTCTTGCAATCTGGTGTAGAAGGAGCTGTTCCAAATCCTGGGTTCTTATTTGTATTTACAAGTGTTGTAACAATGGTTACAGGCGTGATGTTTATTATGTGGCTTGGAGAGCAGATTACAGAACATGGTATTGGTAACGGGATCTCACTGATCATTTTTGCCGGTATTATTGCTCGTTATCCAGCCGGATTTGCTCAAATGTTCCAAATGGTTAGAGTAGGAGCAATGAGTATTTTTACAGCTGTTCTTGTACTAATAGTTATGGTAGCAGTTACAGCTTCAGTTGTTTTAATTACAGAAGGTATACGTAAAATACCAGTTCAATATGCAAAGAGAATTGTTGGAAGAAAGGTTTATGGCGGACAGAGTACACACATTCCACTTAAAGTGAACACTGCTGGTGTTATTCCTATTATTTTCGCATCTTCAATTTTAATGTTCCCTCGTACAATTGCTACTTTCTTTAAAGATAGCGATTTTATGAATTCACTCGTAGGGTATTTGTCACCGGGGGCAGCATTATATACAGTTCTTTATGTAAGTCTCATCATTTTCTTCGCTTATTTCTACACAGCAATGGTTTTAAATCCTATTGAAATGGCAGAGAATATGAAGAAATACGGTGGATTTATTCCTGGTAGAAAACCTGGTAAAAAGACATCGGATTATATTAATAATGTACTTACAAGAATTACACTTCCGGGTGCAGCATTCTTCGCTTTTGTAGCTGTAATGCCCGAATTTATGTCTAAATGGGCCAACCTTCCATTCTATTTTGGTGGAACTGGTCTTATCATTATTGTTGGTGTGGCGCTGGATACTCTTCAGCAGATTGAATCTCACCTTGTAATGAGACACTACGAAGGTTTTATGAAGAAAGGAAAACTTCGTGGAAGAAGACGCTAGTTCTTTATTTTATGTATGAAGTGAGATGAGGTAGTATGATATCGATCAAGAATAATAGTGAGATCGCTAAAATGCGGGAAAGTAATCGCATTGTAGGACTACTACTTCACAAATTGGATGGTTTCATCAAACCCGGTATAAGCACGTACGATATCGATAGGTTTGCAGATGAATTGATTCGGAATGAAGCTGGTAAAGCTGCTTTTAAGGGATATACTGTTCCTGGCTTACCTCCTTTTCCGGCGGCTGTTTGTTCCTCTGCAAATTCATGCATTGTGCATGGCATTCCTTCCAAGAAGAAAATACTTAGCGAAGGCGACATAATTGGAATTGATGTTGGTGTTTATAAAAATGGGTTTTATGGTGATGCTGCCAGAACTTATCAAGTTGGTAATATCTCTGAAGAGGCTATTGCTTTAATGGCAGTAACCAGAGAAGCTCTAAGAAGAGGGATTTCTCAGGCAAGAGATGGAGCCAGAGTTGGAGACATATCGCATGCAATTGGATCTTATGTGATGGATCAAGGATATTTCGTTGCCGATAGTTTAACAGGTCATGGAATTGGAACATCACTGCATGAAGATCCGATCGTTCCTAATATTGGTACAAAAGGAAAAGGACCAAGATTAAAAAAAGGAATGACAATTGCGATAGAACCAATGGTTAATATCGGAACTAATCGAGTGATTGAGAATGGTTGGGAATTTTATGTAGCAGATGGTTCGCTATCGGCTCATTTTGAACATACTATTCTTATTACTGAGAATGAAGCTGAACTTTTAACTGAGTATTAGAGAGTAAGAGGAATATGGCTAAAGAAGGCGTTATCGAAGTTGAAGGTGTTGTTACGGAAGCACTTCCTAATACAACATTTAAAGTTGAATTGGAAAATGGGCATGAAATTCTTGCTCACAGTTCCGGTAAAATGCGAATGCATTATATTAAGATCTTACCGGGAGACAAAGTAAAAGTTGAATTATCTCCCTACGATTTGAATCGTGGGCGTATAGTATATCGTTATAAATAGGAGATTAAGATGAAAGTTAGAGCATCTGTTAAAAAAATGTGTAAAGATTGTAAAATAATCAAACGTAATGGTGTAATTAGAGTTATTTGCTCTAGTAATCCAAAGCATAAACAACGTCAAGGTTAGATAAGGAGGAAGCTTGGCACATATATCAGGGGTAGAATTACCAAGAGAAAAAAGAATAGTTATTGGGCTTACCTATATCTACGGAATAGGCAAATCCACTGCTGAACAAATTCTTGCAAAAGTAGAAATTGATGAGAACATCAAGGTTAAAGATCTTTCTATAGAGCAGGAAAAGAAATTACGTGAAATCATTCTGGATGATTATGTTGTTGAGGGTGATTTGAGAACTCAAAAGGCAATGGACATCAAACGCCTTATGGAAATCAACTGCTATCGCGGTATTCGTCATAAGATGAATCTTCCGGTTCGTGGACAGCGTACGCATACAAATGCTAGAACCCGTAAGGGCAGAAAGAGATAGTAAGGGAGTGAATGATGGCAAACGCAACAACAAAAGTTAGAAAGAAGAAAAGAGTAAGACTTTCGTATAACGAAGGTGTGGCTCATATTCATTCCAGTTTCAATAATACTATCGTTTCATTAACAGATAAAGCTGGAAATATTCTTACCTGGTCAAGTGGTGGTAAGATAGGATATAAAGGATCTAAAAAAAGCACTCCATTTGCAGCACAGTTAGCAGCAGAAGAAGTTGCAGCAGCAGCAATAGAAATGGGTGTAAATAAAGTAAAAGTTATTGTTAGAGGTCCTGGTGGCGGTAGAGAATCTGCAATTCGTGCACTTAATGCAAATGGTTTAGAAATTACATTGATCGAAGATAGAACACCGATTCCACATAACGGTTGCAGACCAAGAAAAACTAGAAGAGTATAAGGATTATATTATGGCGAGATATACAGGATCATCTTGTAAATTATGTAGAAGAGAAGGAACAAAATTGTTCCTTAAGGGTTCACGTTGTAACTCCGAAAAATGTGCTTTTGAAAAAAGACCATTTATTCCAGGAGAACATGGTAATGCCCGAGGCTTTAGAAAGAGAATGAGTGATTATGGTGTGCATTTGAGAGAAAAACAAAAAGTACGCCGAACTTATGGTGTTTTAGAAAAACAATTTAGAAAATATTTTAAAATGGCTGCAAAAAAATCTGGTGTTACTGGTGAGAACTTACTTCAGATCTTAGAAACACGTTTAGATAACATTGTTTATCGTATGGGTTTTGCTCCTTCCAGAAAATCAGCCAGACAGATCATTCGTCACGGGCATATTTTAGTTAACGATAGAAAGGTAGATATTCCTTCTTTCAATGTGCGTGCAGAAGATGAAATTTTAATTAAGGAAAAAAGCAGACAAATGCTTTTAATCCAGGAAGCAATGGAAGCTTCAACAGAAGTTGACAGCATCGATTGGTTCAAAGTTGATAAAGATAAATTTAAAGGCGAAATTATCAGTATACCAACTCGTGAGCAGATCCAACTTGATACTGATGAACGTTTGATCGTTGAATATTATTCCAAATAGTAGATTAGGAGATCTTATATGAAATTCCTAGAACCGTTACAATTGCCGGAATCAGTAGTAGTCGATGAAAAAACATATAGCTCGACCTACGGAAAATTTGAAATTGGACCATTAGAATCTGGTTTTGCTACAACAATAGGGAATACACTAAGAAGAGTATTGCTTACATCCATTCAGGGTGCAGCAGTACGTTATGTAAAAATAGAAGGATTACATCATGAATTCTCAGCTATCCCAGGTTCAACATCAGATTTTATAGACCTCATTCTTAAACTTAAGAAACTTATTATTCAAACTGAATCTGTAAGTGAAGAAAAACTTGTTTTAGAACATAAGGGTGTTGGTATTATTACTGCTGGTGACATTAGTGGAACAGCTGATGTGAAGATCATTAATGAAGATCTTGAACTTCTTGAAATGACAGAAGATGTAGAATTCAGAATGGAATTATGGATTGGTATCGGTAGAGGCTATGTTTCTGCAGATAATCATGATATGGAAGAAAAATCTGTTGGTGTTATTCCAATTGATTCTATCTATTCTCCAATTGTTAAGGTGAATTTTGAAGCTGGAAATCAACGTGTTGGTGAACGTATAGATTTTGATAAACTTACAATGGAAGTTACAACAGATGGTAGTATCGACCCTAAAGATTCACTTTATCTTTCTGCAAAGATACTTAGAGATCTGTATGATACGGTTGTTCTTTTTGAGAAGGAACCTGAGTATATTGAAGAGATAGAAATGGATCCAGAATTAGAAAGAATGGAGAAGATATTATCTACAAATGTTAACGAACTTGAGCTTTCTGTTCGTTGCAGTAACTGTCTTTCTGCAGCAAAGATCGATAAAATTGGCGAACTTGTAGAGAAGAATGAAAATGAAATGTTGAAATATAGAAACTTCGGTAAGAAATCTCTGGAAGAGATTCATGCTTTACTTGGTCAATACGAACTTTCTCTCGGAATGGATGTAACCGGTATGAGAAAAAGAATCGAAGACGCCAAAAATAAAGTTACTACCAAGAAATAAGGATTGAACTATGAGACATAGAGTTAGCGGAAGAAAATTTGGTAGAGAGAAAGGGCATCGTAATCTGATGCTTAAAAATCTTGTTGCTTCCCTTGTGAAACACGGAAGAATTAATACTACTCAGGCTAGAGCAAAAGAAATTAGAGGTTTAGCAGAAAGAGTAATAACTTACGGAAAGAAAGGTACAGTGCATCATCGCAGATTAACTTTTAAGGTTCTTAAAAATAGAGATCTTGTTAAAAAAGTTTTTGATGAGATCGCACCAAGATTTGAAACGACTGAAGGTGGATATACAAGAGTATTGAAAAACGGTTACCGTCGCGGTGATTGTGCTCCAATGGCTATTATTGAATTCACACAAGGTACCGAGAAAAAAGAAGAAGCAAAACCAAAGAAGAAAAAAGATTAATTTAGTTTAAATTAATTTAAAAATATCAAAGCCCCGTTTTTCGGGGCTTTTTTGGTTGCTGACAAGAAAAACTATAGACAGAAATATTCAATTTTTTGCACAATCTTTGCAAGGGAGTTAGATATGTTAAAGTTAACTATAGATCAAATTATTGAATTGTTTGAAAATGATCAGATAGATGAAATAACGAAAAAGATCAATCTCCTTCATCCGGGTGATGCCGCTCAGATAATAAATGAGCTCCCTGCTGAATATCAGGTTACAGCTTTTAACTATCTCTCCTCAGAACTTGCTTCCGATGTTATAAATGATCTACATGATGAACTGCGTGAAGATATTCTGGAAACAATTCAGCAGAAACGTCTGGTTGAGATCATGGATGAAATGGATTCTGATGAAGCAACGGACATCGCTGCTGAACTTGATGAGCACCAACTTGAAGATGTTCTGCAAAAAATTGATAAAGAAGATTCCGATGAAATAAAGCAGCTTCTTATTTATGAAGAGGATACCGCCGGTGGTATCATGCAGAAAGAGATCATAAATGTGAATAAGGAGATGAACCGTGCAGAAATGATCGATCATATTCGAGATAATTATGACGATGTAGAAAAACTTTATTACATTTTTGTAACTGATGAAGACAATAAATTAATAGGAATCTTAGAAGCATCTCAACTGCTTTTATGCAAAGCAGAAATGAAAGCTGTAGATATCATGGATAAGGATGTGATATCGGCTCCGGTTGAAATGGATCAGGAGGAAGTTGCCGGGATCTTTCGTAAATACGACATCTATATTTTACCGGTTGTTGATAATGAAAATCACCTGCTTGGTAGGATCACGGTGGATGATATCATTGATGTAATTGATGAAGAAGCTTCGGAAGATGTTTACAAAATGGTGGGTTTAGAAAGTGAAGATAAGGTGTTCACTTCACCTCTCAGCTCGGTTAGGAAGAGACTTCCCTGGCTAACGTTAAATCTTTTTACGGCTCTACTTGTATCGAGTGTAGTTGGTATTTTTGAAGGAACAATAGCCCGTTTATCTTTCCTAGCAGTTCTCATGCCTATAGTTGCAGGACTTGGTGGAAACTCTGGCACACAAACACTCACAGTAATTACGCGAGGAATCGCACTGGGTGAGCTTACACTTCACAACACATACAGAGCAATTGTTAAAGAGATCACAGTGGGTATTATAAATGGTTTTCTTATTGGTTCTGTAGCAATGTTAATAGCATATCTTCTTAAAGGGAATATATTGCTTGGTGCAGTTCTTGGAATATCTATGGTTTGTAATATGTTTATTGCCGGGCTTGTTGGCTCTTCCATTCCAGTAATTATGAAAACGCTGAAGATCGATCCCGCTTTGGCTTCTAGTGTAATGATTACAATGTTAACAGATATTGGCGGATTTGCTTCCTTCTTAGGTTTGGCTACATTATTACTTTAATTTTAATAATCAGTGTTATTCAGGTTGAATATATTTTTTATACTCCTCAAATAATTCCTTCGAAATTCTAAATGGCTTCCCTTCTCTAATAAAAACACCTTTTACAATTGCAATATTACACAACTCACCCGCAGCATTGAAAATCTCCTGTTTCCAAACAGAAATTGCTCTGTTTGCCTTTACCATTCTTGTATCAAGTACTACTCTCTCTCCTACTGGAAGCCCTATCTTAAAAGTTAGATTTATTTCAGAAATGTAGATGCGAATACCTTCTTCATTCAACTTCCCAATAGACATATCCATATCTTCCAATGCATCTGCACGCGCTTCCTCATAGAGATGAAGATAATTAGCATTATTTAAATGACCGTAAATATCACACTCATATCCAAATATTTTTCTATTATATTTCATGGAGCTCCTCCACTGTTTTTATTTAGGCAATTTATAGCTCTTAGAATGTCAAGTTGAATTAAAATAGCAGTTTAAATACAGGTTGGAACGAGAAGCGATCCAACAAAATTATTGACACATAAAACAACTGGGAAAGTTTTTAGGATAGAAATCAAAGGAAGTGGGAGGAAGAATGAGAAGAGCAATTATTATTATTATGTTATTGAGCTTAGCATTATGTCTTAGTGCTCAGCAAAGTCAGCAAATTAAACAAAATCAACAAATGCAACAGAACAAAAAAGTAACTGCAAAAAAAATGAATTATGAGTTAGAGTATCAGAAACTGAATGATGTTTATAAGAAACTGCAAGCAAGAGAGAAAGAAGTTCGTATAAAATGGAGAAACTTGAACGATAAACATAACAAATATGTTGAGAGTTCTAATACAAAAAAGGCAGAAGTTGATGCTCTAAAAAAAGCAAATGCAAATTTACAAAAAAGGAGAAACGAATTTAAACTTAATTGGGAAAATTTGCAAACAAGGCATAATGCATTAATGGAAAGACAAAAAAAAATGAAAGCAGAAATTGTACTATTAAAAGCAGAAAATGCTACGTTAAAAGCTGAATTAGAGAAGCTAAAACCAAAGAAAAAGAACGTTAAAAAAACTGTAACCAAAAGTTAATGCATAATAAATATTTTGAGGAAGCTAATTAGCTTCCTCTTTTTTTTATGAAATATACTGAAAATATTTTTAGAGAGTTCACCTATAAAAAACAAGGGAAAAAACTTGTAGAGCTAATCAGCAAAATTGAGGTCAACTGGCATAAAAAGCAGTTGCGAGTTGAATTGCTCGAAGAATTCCAAACATATCTCAATTACAAAAATCATGAAATTAATCATGATCTTTCTACTTTATCTAAAAGAGAATTTATTGCCTTTGCAGTGCCTATTGAACAAGAATTTGGCAAAGATAGAAAAGATGATGAATTTATAATTCTAACGCAAGACGAACATCCAAAACAGAGGGAATCCATTCCGTTATACTTAATTTTAGATAATCTGCGTTCAGCTTTTAATATTGGCTCCATATTCCGCTCTGCAGAATGCTTTGGAGTTTCTCATATCTATCTTTGTGGATACACACCAACACCTGAGAATATGAAAGTTAAAAAAACTGCAATGGGAACAGAAAAATATGTAAGCTGGTCATCTCACGCTTCTGTAAAAGAAATAGTAGCAAAATTAAAACAAGATAAAGTTACTATTTATGCCCTAGAAACAACCACTCAATCAGAGGATATTTCTAAAATAGAATATAAAAAACCATGTGCTCTCATACTAGGAAATGAAGCTCTTGGAATCTCAGAAGACTCACTAAAACTTGCGGATAAGATTGTACAAATTCCACTTTCCGGTTGGAAGAATTCTTTGAATGTTGGTGTGTGTACAGCAATTTGCTGTTACGAGATCAATAAGCAGTGGAAGTAATTCCTAAAACAATTAGAAGATAACAAATAAATGTTTGCATTCCTCAATAAAAACACTAAATTATTTATAATTGAGAATGAATCTCAGTATTAACATAGGAGGAATGATGAAACATTTTATTATAATGATGCTAGTTTTAATTTTTTCACTTAGCTTGTCTGCAGAGATATTTATCATAAATACTTCACAACAGAATTATGAATTCGACCTAGTCGATATCATAGATATAAACTTTGATGATGAGTCTTTGATGCTGCAAACATCAGAAATGACACACACTTTTCTATTTGAAGATATTCTATATATGGATTTTGATACAACAACAGGAATTGATCCGTCTGAAGTACCAATTAGTAGTGCTTTCCAACTAAACCAAAATTATCCAAATCCTTTTAATCCGGATACAAACATAAGCTTTAGTATGGATGTTACCAGTAAAGTAGAAATAGACATTTACAACGCTAAAGGACAAAAAATCAGAAATCTGGTTGATGGATTTTTCTCTGATGGGGAACATATAGTTAACTGGAATGGGAAGACAGATGAACAAAAAATGGCTCCTTCTGGGATCTATTTTTACAGAATGAGTAATAATGGTATTTATAGAAACCGCAAAATGATCTTAATGAAATAGGAGGATTTAAAGATGAAAAAATATATGATTTTTATGTTAATTAGTATTGTGGCAATAACATCTGCTACAGATATGGTCGTAAATTATACAGATGGAAGCATGATCTCAATTCCAATTGAACAAGTAGATCAGATAACATTTGAACAATATGAAATGGTAACAGTAGAAGGTATAGAATTACAATGGCGTACAGATGATGAATATCTTTATGTGAATGTATCTGCTCCCACAACTGGTTGGGTAGCGGTAGGTTTTGATCCCACCAATCAGATGGCCGATGCAAATATAATTATTGGCTATGTTGATGAGGGTGGTGATCTTTTTATTCGTGACGATTTTGGAACTTCACCCACCTCCCATGCCTCCGATGAATCTTTGGGTGGAGTGAATAATATCACTCAAGAGTATGGAATGGAAGAAAATGATATGACAAAGCTACATTTTAGAATTCCTCTAAACTCCGGTGATATGTATGACAAAGTATTAGTTCCCGGCAATAGTTACAACATCATACTTGCTTATGGCTCTGCCGATAACTTTACGGGATTTCACACACTGGCTACCGGAACCAATATTGAGTTGTAATTAAATAAGAATTAATTTAGTAAATTAATGAAATAGATATTTGTACTAAGACGTCCTCCTGGTATGGATACGGCAAAAATAAAGGACGGGTTAACTCCCGTCCTTTACTTCATTTAATAAGTATTTATAGATTATTATCCGGAGTTAACAATTTCTACATAAGTATCAGCATCATCATCAGCTTTGTCAATTTGTCCTGTTGATCTGTAACAATTTTCTCTGATCATAAACATCTCTAAATTATCAGGATCAGATTTAATAACTCTACTACTGAATTCTATTGCCTTTCTAAAATCTTTCATTTTATGATAAATTATAGCGATATTAGTTAAATAGAGAAGAGACCCAGGTTCAAGTTTATCTGACCTAAGCAGATCATCCAGAGCTTGTTGAAATTGTTCCTTCTTAAGATACATTTTTCCTCGAAGATAATAAGTATACGCATCTTCCGGATTAACTTCTATAATTTCATTCAGCTCTTTTTCCGCAGCTTCAAATGAACAAGATCTGGTATTTAATTCAGCTCTCTTCAGTTTAAAGAAACTACTATTTTCATGTTTGCTTATAGCTAAATTAATGTATTCCAACGCCGCTTCAGGTTGTTCCAGATCAGCGAGTATCATGCTTTTGTAATATTCACCAAAATAGATATATGAATTCATTTTTAGGGCTAGATCTATATTCTTAAGAGCAGTTTCAAGATCTCCCATTAGCCTGTTCGTATTTGCCAGCTCAGCAATATATTTGCCTTCATCAGGAAAATATTCGATCATTTTCTCAAAATATAATTTCACTTCATTCAGATCATTAGAATCTTCATGAGTTGATTTCCAACCGCATTCCGGTAAAAAATCTCTAGCTGTTTTTAACGAATTGGAAGCTATTGTACTCATCGCTCCATCTACACTAATAAAGGTAGAAAGAAATTCTGTGAAATTCTCAGAAATAATTCCCCAGTCATTTGTTGGGTCCTCATGAAATGCATCAAATACTGGAGACTCATCTTCCGAATCGAGTGGATTGATAAAGACCAGCAGTTCATTTGCATCTGTAAGTCCCATTGGTATTATCGGATACACTCCTTTCCAATCCCAATCTAACTTCCAGTTTTGATCGCGCAATTTCTCATAATGCTGTATAATTTCTCTAGTTCCAAAAATTTCTAGACTATTCCATCTTGCAGTTTCAAAACCATTGGGCTGTGATAGAACTTTTTCTAACGATTTTCTGCAAACAAAACCACCATTATGTTTCAATAAAAAGCTTTTGTACGATTTTGGAAGTTCAATATTATATTTGTATTCTAAAAATTCAACTACTTCTTCTTTTACCGGATTATCAAAATAATACTGATTTTGTTTATTGCTGATCTTATCACTCAATGCATTAAGTACTTCAATTATTATTTTCATTATTTATTTCCCGCAAAAATTATTCTATGATGGGGATCGGTTGTTTGTAATAGTTAATTGAACTAAATATCTAAACCTTTTTCAGTCGGTAAATCTAAACCGACTACTTTCTTAATACTCTCTTTCCATTTAATTTTTGAATTATTTTTATATTTATTATAAAGTTCGATCATGTTATCATCTGATTGCCATTCATTTAATTCTACAGCTTTCTTAATCGATTTTTTATCTTTATTACCATTCATTTTAAGTCTGCCGAGAAGAAAATTTGCTTTACCTAACCAAATGGCATCAGTTGTCAAAGGTAAAACCTTATCTATAACCTTACTGATTTTATTATCTAACATTGGTTCGCAAGAAATACTAGTTTCAAATCCATTATCAAAAGCAAATTTCAAACATTTCAATCTTTCTTCAAAATCTGGGGCACCTGGCTCCCAGAATTCTAAAACTTTAGAATCAGCTGAACCAATTGTGAATCTAAACAGTATTTGTTTCTTCTCTTTTCCGAATTTTT
>CAXCCM010000028.1:0-14616 GCA_963981005.1 uncultured bacterium
TGTTCGATCCATTTTGCATCAAGATTGATTTTTGGAAGATCCATATCAATAGTTAAATCGATCCTAACTTTATTTTGTTTTACTCTCGCTTCAACCAGATCAATTGATCTTTTTATAATGTCTGAAATATTTTCTGTTTTTAATTCAATTTCTCTAGGAGTTGCAAAGTCAAGAAGCTCTTTAATGATTTTATTTGCATTCTGAGAATTACGTAAAATTATCTCTAAATATTGTACAATCTGGGTAGGAAGCTCATACTTCTTAAGGCAATACTGAATAGACGAGCTGATATTTCCAAGGGGATTACGGATTTCATGAGCAATACCTGCTGCTAACTGACCCACACCTGCAAGACGTTCAGCACGCATTAGGCGTTTTTCTAATAATTTATGCTCGGTTATATCATGAAGAGATGCAATAATTTTATTTGATCCATCATTTGCATCAGAAAGCAATTGAGAGATTACTGAATAGTAGATAACGTTGTCGTTATTGTTAATTTTTATCTCAAGATCTCTAATGGAATTATTATTTTTGTTCATGTTCAATAAATCTGTTACTTGCTGTTTATCAGTAATAAGATCACCAATATTACTTCCTAATAAATCAGATCTTTTATGGTTACTCATAGCTTCAATTGATGGGCTAATCTCAATAATTGTTCCATCAAGTTCCATTTCACAAAATACATCTTGGATATTTTCAAATATTCTTCGATATTTTGCTTCACTTCTTTTAAGGATTTGCTGCATCGCATGCTTATAAATTGCAAGTTCAATAACCGCTTTTAATTCTCTTTCATCAAATGGCTTTATAATATATCCAAAAGGCTCTGCCATTTTGGATTTGTTAATTGTTTTATCATCTGCAAAGGCTGTTATAAAAACAATTGGGATATCAAGAGCATAATGTATCTCTTCAGCTGCTACAAGCCCGGTCATTTCATCACCAAGCATTATGTCCATAAGCACTACATCAGGGTTCAATTGTATTGCCGTTGGAACAGCCACTTCACCTGAGCTAACAATATCAAGAACTTGGTATCCGCAGTTCTCAGAAATTCTTGCAATATCTTGAGCAATGATCATTTCATCTTCAACGATGAGAACTCTTGTAGCATCTTTTTCAGATTTCAAACCCATAAGCTATCCTTAATTTTGTTAATTATTTTCTAATATAACTATAAATTAATTATATATGTCTTAAATATTTTATAATTTGTTTATGTAAATATTTTTTTTAAGATTTATAGTGATTTCCAATAAACATGGGTTAAATTTGTTAAACGTTTTATTTATTCTTTTTTAACTTAAAATTATATATTGACAATGTGGAACAATCAAAATTCTGTATGCTAAATTTTTAATAAAATATTAGGAAGTTAGTATGAGAAGTTCACAAGAATTTATTGAATTGACCGCGAAGTTGCAAAAGTTGTTTATAGATAGAGATAACTCTTATACCTTATGTGTTGTTATTGGGGATATTGAATGTGCCTTATTACGTTTTCTGCATAAAGCCAACCGTCCCCTTAGAATGCGAGAAATTGCAAAAATGTATAAGATATCCAATGCTAAAGTTACACGCGTTCTTAATAAACTAGTTCAAATGGGATTTGTTGAAAGATATCACTCTGATGATGATCGTAGAAGCTGGTTTGCACGGATTACTGATGAAGGCTTAAAAATGGCGGAGAATACTAATTATAAACTAAATAAATTCCAGGAAGATGTATTAGAATTGATACCAGATGATGAAATAGATAAAACATACATCGCCCTTAAAACATTTGTAGATGCATATGAAAAAATAATAACTGATTCTACAAAGAAATCTTGTAAAATCAGTTAATTTTTTAAGACTATATAAAATTTAGAATAAAATATCAGGAGAAATATGGTTGAATTCCCAACCTAATTTTTCTTTATCTATTTCAAATGCAGCACCCATTAATTGGCTAAAGTAAACTACTGGCATTGTTTCGAATTCCAGATCTTTTTCTAATATATCATCTTGTCTGCTATCTAAATTAAAAGCACAAAGTGGACATGAAGTAATTATTACATCAGCTCCATTCTTACGTGCATCTTCAATTATCCCTTTAGAAAGGTTAACCACTATATCTTTATTGTTTACAGTATGATAACTCCCACAACATCTGCTTCCGCTATCCCATTCAAGTGCCTCTGCCCCTAAAGCACTAACCAATTCTTCTAATATTTTTGGGTCTTCAGCATCATCAATCCCAACATCTTTCGGACGCAAAAGCATGCATCCGTAATAAGCTGCAACCTTTATATCATTCAGTGGTTTCTTAACTTTTTTGCTAACAGCTTCCCAGCCTAATTCCTTAATTATTGGAAGCAAATGTACAACTTCAACACTACCATCATATTTTGTCTCTTCACGATGCATGAAATCATTTACTTTTTGTAGATCATCAGGTGCATTTTTCATGCGTTTATTAGAAAGACTTAGCGTATTGTAGCACATGGAACAGAGTGTAACCATGCGATTTTCATTATCTACAACTCCCGTTTCATTCATCTCTTGTACACGCAAAAAGTTCCTAACAGGAGCCAAATGTTTCATTAGATCATCACTAACCAGATAAGAAACTACTCCACAGCAATTCCATCGATCTAGCTCAACCATTTCTATGCCTAATTGTTTTGCAACTTCAATTGCTGAAGTCTCTAAATTTGTTGCAGTTGTTTTTAAAGTACATCCGGGAAAATATGGTATCTTCATTTCTCTGTCTCCTTATCCCGTAAATTTCCTGAAAGCTCCAACAATTGCAATTGAGGGAAGCTTCTTGGCTTCTTCATCCGAAATTTCTTCAATATCAATAAAATCTATCGCTTCTCGCAATTTAACCTGGCGCAAAGCTTCAGAAACTTTCGAAACATCTAGATCTCTTGGACAACGCACCGTACAAGTAAAGCATGAAGCGCATATCCACATGGTTTTACTATCCATAATATTTTTTTGCCCAAGCATTACTTGTCTCATGACCTGAGAAGGATTAACATCCATTTCAGTTATAAAAGGACATCCACCAGAACATGTTCCACATTGGTCACAAAGTGTAATCGTTTCACCACTTAACTCCATGATCTTTTCTAAGAATTCTACACCTTTATCATCAAGTTTAATTATCTTAGCCATTATTCACCTCTCACTGCTGTAAAAAGCTTTTCTCTTGTTTCTATAGGAATCGGAACTACAGTTCCCAAATATTCTGCAATCGCATCTACTTCAGCAATAAATGGAGCTAATGCCCCAGCATTATATTGTTTAAAAATTAACCTATCTTTTTCTATTTTAAGTTCTTCCATTTTCATTTGAGCTTGCATAATGTTGTCTTTTGTTACTTCATTTGCCCAGCTAAAGCGTGAACTCTTCTCTGGACTGTCACCAATCATCACTGCATCTGCTCCCTTTGATAAAGCAAATTTTATCAGATTGGAAGTAATTCTGCTACCACTTGGAATTCTGAATATTCTGGAATCTGTTGAGTATTTCATTTTACGAACACCACAGGCATCTGCCAAACGATATACAGTATTGTCATCAGCAAAGATCAAGATTCTCTTATCTCCCTCTTTTTTATTACTTAAGGAAGCTTCTATCTGTGCATACATTTGATCATTAGTATAGTAATTTAAGTCAATAGCTTCTATCGGACAACTGGCTATACAGCTTCCACATCCCAAACAAAGAGCTTCATTTACTTCTGCTTTACCATCTGCATTCATTGAAATTGCCTGTTTCGGACATGAATCTAAACATTTTTTGCAACCATCACAAATATCCTGATGTACAAAAGCCAGTACTGGGTCGATAGAGAACTCTTTTTGTCCTAGTGTTGCCAATCCTCTGCCAGCAGCTGCACTAGCCTGAGTTACAGTATCGGGAATATCTTTTGGACCCTGCGCTGCTCCAGCTAAAAATACACCTTCTACCAGTGTATCTACAGGACGATATTTTGGATGAGCTTCCTTAAAGAAACCATCATCACTTTTTGCAAGTTTCAGGTTATCAGCAATTGTTTCAGAAGCTTCACTCAAGCCCATTCCATTTGCTAACACAACTAAATCAAATTCACTTTGAATAATATCACGAGATAGTGTATCTTCCACTGTAACTACAACTTGTTTTGTATCAGGATTTTCGGTGAAGTGTGAAGGCTTACCCCTTACAAATTTTATCCCCATTTTTTGTGCACGTTTATAATACTCTTCATAACCCTTTCCAAAAGCACGAAGATCTGTATAGAAGACATAAATATCTTTTTCTGGTTTTGCCTGTTTAAGCAATGAGGCTAGTTTTATAGAAAACATACAGCACACACGAGAGCAGTATTCACGACCAATCTGTTCATCTCTCGATCCTACACACTGTACAAAAGCAACTCTCTTCCCAACTTCACGTGGTGGTTCTTTCTCAGAAATGTGATCTACAATACGTTCCATCTCAAGAGCATTTACAACATTCTCATATTTCCCATAACCAAAAACCGTTTTCTCTGTTGCATCATAAATATCGTAACCTGTTGCAACAACTACATTATCAACTGCAATATCTACAAATTCCGGCTGCTGAGTAAAATCTATAACCTTTTGCGGGCATACATCGGCACATTTTGTACACGATCCATCTATAAATTGTAAGCAGTTATCTTTATCAATTAAATATTTATACGGAATTGCATGAGGTGCAGGGATATAAATTGCTTGGCGTTGTAAAATGCCCTGCTCCCAATAATTTGGTTGCTCGATAGGACATTCTTGTACACATTGAGTACAGATAAGACATTGGTCCATATCTATTGTATCTAAAATATAACGTGGATTTTTCTTAATTTTTGCCTCAAAATGTAATCTGTGTCCGGCAATATTTTCAATTTCTGAATTTGTATAAAGTGTAATGTTTGGATGGTCTTGAACTGCTGCCATTTTTGGGGAAATAATACAAGCTGAGCAATCTTCTGTTGGGAAGGTTTTGGTAAGAATAGCCATCTTTCCACCGAGTGTTGGCTCTTTTTCTACAAGAGTAACTTTTTTGCCAGCATCACCCAGATCAAGCGATGTTTGAATACCGGCAATACCCCCACCAATAACCAAAACGTCATCACCCATCTGCATCTTCTTCTCTTCTAATGGAAAATCAAGCTCCACTTTTGCTATAGAAGCATCAATTACATCTTTCGCTTTTTCTGTTGCTATTTCAGGAACATTTTTGTGTGCCCATGAACAATGTTCACGAAAATTAGATATCTCTAAAACATATGGATTTAACCCGGCTTTCTGCAAAGCAGAACGAAAAGTTTTTTCATGGAAATGAGGTGAGCATGCAGCAACTACAATTTTTTCTAAACCCTTATTTTTAATATCTTCGATGATAAGTTTCTGACCAGCTCCGGAACACATATGAGAATTTTCCTGAATTAGTATATCACCTTTTTTTTCTTTCACATGTTTCGCAATTTTCTGTAAATCTACGGTGTTTGAAATATTACCACCACATTGACAAAGATAAACCCCTGTTTTCATTCGGAAATTCTCCTTTTTATTTAAGTGTTTTTAAAATTCTTTATTGAATGATGTGTATATTTATCAAACATTAAATTCTATAAAAAAGAAAATTACCAGATCTCTAATGCTTCATTCAACATTGCCAATTGCTGCTCTTCTTTGTAACCAAGTTGCTGCATTGCTCCCGAAGGACAGATCGATGCGCAACTTCCACAACCTTTACATAAAGCAGAATTCACATATGCATATTCTTTACCATTTAACCAAATGAGCTCTGGAGCTCCATAAGGACAAACAGACACACACATTCCACAACCTGCACAAGTATCAACATCAACCCTGGCTATATTAGCTTCAGAAATATATTCCTCAGAACTAATTATCGCACAAGCCCGTTCTGCTGCCGCTTTGGCTTGTGAAATAGTATCTTCCATTCCTTTAGGAGAATGAGCTAATCCTGCTAGAAATATCCCCTCAGCTGAGAAATCAACTGGTCGAAGTTTCACATGTGCTTCCATAAAGAACCTATCTTCATTGAGCGGTACTTTTAACATTTGCGATATGATGTCAACATCTTCTTGAGGTATTATTGCGGGAGATAAAATAATCTTTTCTGGAGTCAACTTCATCTCTGTTCCCAACACATGATCTTTTACTTTAATGATCAATGCATTTTCACCGAAAACTACCTTTTTACTATCAATATCAATCTCAGGTTTAGCGTCTTCCGAATATCGAATAAATACAATACCAAGCTGACGTGCTTCCTGATAATATTTTTCGTAGAATCCAAAAGTTCTTATGTCACGATACAAAACAGATACATCCATTTTTGGGTTCAAACTTTTCAATCTCATAGCGTTTTTTACAGCCTGAGCACAACAGATGCGTGAGCAATATGGATGTTCTTCATCTCGTGAACCAACACATTGAATGAAAACAGCACTTTTTACCTTCTTATAATCTTTTTCATTCTCTTCCAAGTCATTTTCTAATTCTCTTTGTGTGATCACATTTTTACACTGATCATAGAGATATTCTTTTGGTTTAGAAGCATTTGCTCCGGTAGTAATAATAATTATACCGTGTTTATATTCTTTTTCATCTCCCATATAATCAAAAGTAGTTTTGTAATTTCCAATGTAACCATCAATATTCTTCACAGTTGCATTCAAATATACTTTTACAAGTGGGTGATCATCAATTTCATCTTTTAATTCTTGTAGGAAAACAGGCACGCTTTGTCCATCTAGAGTATGATAAAGGCCGTTCAAATTTCCACCAAGTTTTTCAGCGCGTTCAATTAAAGCTACTTCAAAACCCTGATTAGCAATAGAAAGAGCTGCAGTCATTCCGCCTAAACCTCCTCCAATAACAATTCCTTTTTGTGTTACATCTAAAGCAATAGCATGTAATGGCTGAAGTAATCTTGATTTTCCTAAAGCAATTTTTATAAGACGATTTGCCTTTTCAGAAGCTTTAGGATGGTCATCACGATGCACCCAGCTACATTGGTTACGAATATTCGCCATTTCAAACAAATATGGATTTAGCCCAGCTTCACGCATAGTCTCCTGGAAAAGTGCTTCATGAGTACTTGGTGAGCATGATGCCACAACTACCCTATTTAATTTATATTCTTCGATGATCTCTTTCATCTGCTGTTGTGTGTCTTGCGAACAGGTGAATAGATTTTCACCAGCATAAACAACATTCGGTAATTTTTTAGCAAATTCAACAGCTCCTGGAACATCTACTATACTACCAATATTTATACCGCAATGACAAACAAAAACACCAATGCGCGGTTTTTGTCCTGCTACCTTCTTCTCTTCGGGATATATTTTTTCTGTGATTTCCGTTCCCCGTACTTCAGAAAGTAGTTCAGCAGCTCCTGCAACTGCACCCGATGCTTGTACAACAGTTTCCGGAATATCTTTTGGAGATACAGCTGGACCGCAAACAAAAACTCCCGGTCTTGTCGTATCGATTTGTGAGATTCCTAGATGATCAATAAAATTGTATTCATTTAAACGAACCCCTAAACTATCAGATAGTTTTACAATATCCTTTGGTGGATGCAATCCAATAGAAAGAACGACAAGATCAAACTCTTCGATTTGCAAATCACCATTTTCTTGAACATAATAAAGTTCCAAATTTCCTGTTTCAGAAACTTCTTTTATTTTACCAATTCTACCGCGCTTAAATGTAACTCCGGCATCTTTAGCTTTATCATAATATTTATCAAAATCTTTGCCATGAGCTCTAATGTCCATGAAGAAAATCGTTGGTTCCACAGTAGAAACATGCTCTTTGGCAATAATTGCTTCCTTCATAGCATACATACAGCAAACCGAAGAACAATACGGCATGTGAGAATCTTCTGTACGAGATCCAACACACTGGATCCAAGCAACTTTTACAGGAGTTTCTCCGTCGGATGGTCGCTGCAGATGTCCTTCAAATGGTCCTGATGCAGCTAGAATTCTCTCAAATTGAATACTGGTTACAACATTTTTATATCGACCATAACCAAATTCATGCATAGGGGTTGGATCAAACTTTTCTGCACCGGTTGCTACAATCACAGAGCCAACATCTAATTCAACTACCTCGCCTTGCATCTCATGCACAATTGCATCTGCTTCACAAACTATCTCACATTGTAAACAGCCCGAACAGATTCCGCATTCTAGGCAACGCTTAGCTTCTCTTTGAGCTTCTTCCTCACTGAAACCAAGTTCCATCTCATCAAAGTTTCCAACTCTCTCTTCAGGCGTTTGATTTCTCATTGCAACTCTATCTTCATGAGGAACATAAGTTTGATATTCACGTGCGGGAAGTGGTTCAAACTCTTTTCTTCCAGCTGCCAAATCTTCACCTTGTATATATCTTTCAATAGAAATTGCTGCTTCTGCTGCCTGCCCTACTGCTTCCACAACAGAAGCTGGTCCTAACACAACATCACCACCACTAAATATGTCATTTATATTTGTTTGGAAAGTTGTACCATCTGCAACTATCGTGTTCCAATTTGTAGTTTCTACTCCACTTTTTTCCAATAAATTAAGATCCGAACTTTGGGAAACTGCCACTAGCATATTATCAAAATCTTCAGTAAACTCTTCACCTGTTGGTTGCGGTCTTCTTCTTCCACTGGAATCTTTTTCGCCTAATTCCATCACAGAAAATTTGATTGCTGTCAGCTTACCGTCTTTTCCAACATTTTCAATTGGATTAGTTAGGAATTTAAAGTTCACACCTTCTTCTACAGCAGCTTTTATTTCATGACTTTCTGCCGGCATTTCTCTTCTTGTTCTTCTATAAATCAAGGTTACATCAGAGCCTAATCTACGAGCAGTTCTCGCACAATCTATTGCTGTATTGCCACCACCAATAACTGCTACTTTCTTTCCAATTTTTACCTTCTCACTATAATTAACTTTTTTTAGGAAATCTATACCGCCAAATACTCCATTAAGCTCTTCACCTTTAATTCGCATAGTTTTACTAAGTTGAGCTCCGATTCCAACATAAAATGCTTTAAATCCTTGAAGTCTTAACTTTTCAATATCGTTATATGAACTAATTGGATGATTTGTTTTAAGTTCAATTCCTTCCTTTAAAATTTGCTCTATTTCCCAATCTAGTTCATCTCTAGAAAGGCGATAAGGAGGAATGCAGGAACGCATCATTCCACCAGGTTTTGAATCTTTTTCAAATATTGTTACCTGATACCCTTTCTGAGCTAAATAATATGCACAAGTGAGTCCGGCGGGTCCTGCACCAATAACGGCAACTTTCTCTTTATCTTTTGCAACTGGTTCATCTTCTTTTTCAAAATCTTCATGGTGAGAATGTATATGGTCTGCAATATAGCGTTTAATTGAAGCAAGAGCTAATGGATCATCATATTCACCACGACGACATTCGCTTTCGCAAGGATGGAAACAAACTCTTCCACAAACAGAAGGGAATGGATTATTCTGGCGAATAAGATTGTACGCTTCTTTGTACTTTCCTTGAGCAACAAGAGCAACATAGCCTTGAACATGAATGCCCGAAGGACATCCTATTTGGCAAGGAGCTGTCTCTTTTTTATCAATTACAAAAGCGTTAGGTGAAGCTTGAGCATAAGGCTTATAAATTGCAGTTTTTTCTACCAGATCTTCATCAAATATTGATACGGTTTCAATTGGACAAACAGTTGCACATTCACCACAACCTGTACATTTATCAAGATCCACAAAACGAGGTTTTTGGTATACTATCGCTTTGAAATTTCCTGCTTCACCTTCAAGTTTCATAAGTTCAGCATTTGTCATCAGATCAATATTCAGGTGACGTCCACATTCCACAAGTTTTGGAGATATCACACACATTGCACAATCATTTGTTGGGAATGTTTTATCCAACTGAGCCATTGTACCACCTATAGCAGGTGAATCTTCCAATAAATATACTTTATAGCCTGAATCGGCTAGATCCAGAGATGATTGAATACCGGCGATTCCACCACCGATAACCATTACAGAACCAACTTTTTTGTCAGCCATTTATACTATACTCCTTAAATTCTATCTTTCACGAAAAACAGATCAAAAATACTTATTGATTTAAAATAATCATTAATAATATTTTTCATCACTTTTCCGCCGCAAAATTTGGCAGGAAGAAAAGTTCCTCCTGCCAATATTAATTTATTTAACCGGATTTGAGCTTGCACTCCATTCGTAATATGCACCATCGTAAACTTTTACGTTTGTATAACCAAGTACATCTGTAAGAGCCATAAAAACGATTCCAGCACGAACGCTTGATGCACAATAAAGAATTATTTCTTTATCACTTGTAACACCTGCTGCATTCATTGCGGCTACGATCTCATCCTTAGATTTAATCGTTCCATCATCATTTATAACAGCTTTAAATTCTAAGTTTTTTGCTCCTGGAATATGACCATAACGTGAGATATTCTTATCAGTGTCTGTTCCAGCAAATTCATCTGCAGAACGTACATCAAGCAGAATAACACCAGCATCATCTTTATGAGCTTTCACGTAAGCTATATCTGTAGAAATTGCAGCATTTGGAGTTGCCTTAAAAGTTGCAGGAGTAATTTTTGTAGCATTTTTCGTAACCTTACCACGAACCTTTCCCCAACCTTTTAAATGTCCATCAAGTATGTTAACATCTGCTGCACCCAAATATTTGAATATCCAATATAATCTACCAGCAGCTTTATTGCTACCTGTATCATAGATCACTATCTTGCTGTTTGCAGAAATACCTTTTTCACTAAAGATCTTAGCAATTTCATCTGCACTTTTAAGCATTGATGAAACGCCTTCCGCTTTGTATAAACTTTTGTGATCTATATTAATAGCACCATCAATATGCTTTGCGCTGTAATCAGATGCGTTTCTTGCAGATATAATAACCACATCCCCACTTTTTGATAGTGTTTTAAGTTCTTTTGCGCTTACAATACCGGCAAAAGTTACTTGTACAGCTAAAAGAATTATTAAAATTCCAATTAGTTTTTTCATTTTCTCTCCCTACTTAGAACTTCACCTGAAGCTGAATCAACAGTTCATCATTTACTATTTCATTGCCTTCTTCAGCTTTATACAGATAATTCAATTGCAGTCTTGTCCAATCATTGAAGAAATAATTGAATCCGAAAGTAATGATACTTTCTGCATTATCATCAGTATCTGTATCATGATCAAAGCTCTCATATTTAACAACCGGCTGAATATTCCAAGGTGTCAAATATAATGCTTGTGCCCAATAACCGCCTCTGTTGATAGAACCTTCGTGGACCTCCACGGGTTCATCACCTCAGCCACCGCCTGTAGTATAGGAACCGACATCTTCAGCAGAAACATATTCAGCTTGAATAAGAATATTACTTAAGTTTAACTCAAATACTCCTGCAAAACGTTTTTTCACATCTTCATCTGCATCAATAATTGTTGCTGGAGATGTTCCATATTTGTAACTTCCACCTAAACTAATAAACTCAATCGGAGATACAACGAAACGACCTGCAAAAGTTTTGTTCTGATTGTTTTCAACAACATCTCTACCTGTTCCATTTGTAAAAGCAAAAGCATATTTTGCTAATTTGTTGTATTTCCCAGATACTAAAAGTCCTAAATCTCTATCGGGAGTTGTAAGTTCATTTACAACCATTGAACGCTTTATTGTATGTAGTCCCTGACATGGAGTATTCAATTCCAAACTAAATGGAGATTTGAATTGCCCCATTGAGATACTAGCCCACGGAGCTAATCTTGAGTAAGTGATAAAACCATCTAAGAGATATGGTCCATTTTGAAATTGGCTGAACTCAAACATAATGTAATAGCTAAAATCGTAAGGGATATTCCCAACAAGGCCCATTCTAGCTCTGTTGAAAGTGAAACTGTTTTCATTGTCTTCTTCATTGAATTGATACTCAAATTGAGATTGTAAATATCCAACAACATTTACACCTTCATCTGAAGAAGCTTCCATACAACCTTGTGCAAAAGTTAGAAATGGAATACTTAAAAAAACTACTGTAAAAAACAAAATTAATCTTTTCATTATTACTCCTAAAATTGGGAGCGGAATAATTATCCGCTCCCTAAAATATAAATTACGGTGTTGTTACCACGTAATCATAATCCATTGAAGCCGCCCACTTATGCCCTAATAGATCGTCATAAATAATACCGTTAACACCAAACTTCAAACTTTTTGCATCATAACCCAAAACATTGAGATATGCTGTAACCATCGAAGAAGTTTGACCTGTCCAGCAATATGTTACTATAGTGCTAGCAGCATCAAGATTTTCAAGAACTAGTGGATTGATCCTATAAGCAGTTTGAATATTTCCATATGTTGCAACATCTTCAGCTGCCCAGTAGTTATTGATGAAAAAATCAGCAGGATTATCAAGAGCACCAACAGTTGTATCTCCATCTAATGCAGTAATACCTTTAAATCCACCTTCTAACATAGCTGCAACTCTTTCAAGAAGAATACCTGCTCCATCTTCAGTATCACTATCAATTTCTGGATAATCAAAAATTTCTGCATCTGCAACTAAGCCAGGCGCAGCTTCCCAATTTGCATGATTAAGTTGATTAGTATTACCAGACCATACATCAAATACACTGTTCCAACCACTCATTCCCCATTTCAAGCTTTTTGCATCAGAATAACCTGAAAGACGTAAAGCCATAACAGCATGACCAGCTGATTGACCAGAATAACATACAACAATAATTGGTTTATCAGCAAGAGCTGCATCTGTTACAATAGTTCCAAGTGAAGAATGCACTGCACCTTCAATGTGGCCTAATGTATCATAATGAGCTTGAGAACGGATATCCATTACATAATAATCAGGAACAGTATAAGTTACTGTATCTACAACTGCACTAGCAGTAGTAATCCAGCCATCAAATAATTCTGTAACCGTCATACCATTATCATCCATATAATTAGTTACTGTCTCAAATGCACTAACATCAGGATCTGTTGTATCATCCTTACAACCTGCTACAAAAATCACAGACATTACTGCGATCACCAATACGAATTTCATCCATTTTTTCATTTTCTTCTCTCCTTTTTTTTGGTTTAGTTAATTTAATTTTTTTTACACATGAACTCATGTGTTTACTATTAATCTCAACCACCAGAATCAGATTCTTCTACTTCTAATGGAAGTGATGGATCCATCCAGATCCTATATCCACCCTGCAAACTGAATACTTTTGTGTATCCCATCATCTGTAAGGTTTGAACTGCTAAAGCGCTACGTCCACCAGCTTTACAATAGATCACAATTGGTTCATCTTTTGTTGGCATTTCCACCCAAAGATCATCATCCCAATATGAACTATCTCCAACTTTGAATTCCAGAAGACCTCGTGGTATATTCACAGTAAAAGTTTCTGGATATGGATATTCATCATCTTCATTTGGCTGATTTATTGAACCTTCTTCAAATTCAAAAGATTCACGAACATCAATAAGAACACGAAGTTTTTCTTCTTCTAACATTGTCTTAAAATCATCATATGATATTTCTGTAATCCCTGCTTTTGCTTCACGTACAAATCCCTTAGAATTAGCAAATACTTCTCCTGTAGCAAAACTATCACCACAACCGGCAAGAGCCAATAAGAGGATCGAAGATACAGCTATAATTAAAAATTGCTTTTTCATTTTTTCCTCCTATAATGCCGAGAATTTACCGGTTTTTTCATTCCACTTGGCAAACATATACCAAAGAAGCAGTAAGAATAGAACCAGAACTACGGCGCCTGTATACCCAAGTATATCGGGCAAGAATATATGTTTTTGCATAGATTCGGGCAGTAAATTTTTAACTGCAGGAACAATAAAACCTTTAGAAACTGGAGCCATAATTACAAAACCTAATGCAGCCATCCATAATTTTACATGACCTTCTCCAGCTCTCCAAAGTGTTCCAACTGCACATCCACCAGCAATTGTCATGCCCAGTCCAAAAATGATACCACCAATTAGAGCACGAAGCCAGAAGTTTGCATAAACACCTTTCATTTCAATAGCACGAGCAGCAAATTCACCTGCATTACCCACACCAAAATATTTAATTACTGTGAAACCTATCATAGCGATAAGAATGCTAAGCATTACTGCAATAGGAGCAGTTGCTTCACCCGTCATGAATGGCTCACGAAATGCACGAACAATACAGTAGCGAGATCTCTGTAAGATCACACCTAAAATTAAACCGATGAATACATGCCAGCCAATAATCTTCATTGCTCCAGAACCAGAAGCTGTGTATCTATTAAATATGAAAAGAACTACAGCAATCACTATCCAACCCAACCATCTTTGCCAACCGGTTTTCTTTCCGGTTCCAGTTAGGAATGTAAATGATTTTCCCATACTTATATTTGGAAGAGCTTCCATTTCCCATAAAAGATAGCGTAAGGCAACAAATGTACCTATGGTGAAACCGGCAGCCAATGTGAGAGCACCCGCTGAAAGTGCGGCTAAGCCAGAAAAGAATCCACCAGTT
>CAXCCM010000029.1:0-14363 GCA_963981005.1 uncultured bacterium
TTATCATGGAAGTCTCATCACATGCACTCTCTTTAGATAGAACATTCGCAATACATTTTCATACTGCTGTTTTTTCTAATCTTACCCAAGATCATCTTGATTTTCATGTTAGTTTATATGAATATGCAAAAACAAAGTTTAAATTATTTGAAAATGCAGATAGAGGTTTTATAAATATTGATGATGAGCATGGTGAAAGATTATACAAAAAATGTTCATTCACAAAATATGGAATTTCCTTTGTAGAAGGTGAAGTAAAGATTGGAAAACATGATTACAGTATTTCCGGTTCTAACTTCAAAATAAACTTTGAAGGGCGAGAATTCCAACTTAAAATTAAACTAATAGGTAAGTATAATATCTTTAATACTGCAACCGCATTTTCTATAGCTTTGAACCTTTTGGGAAAATCAAGCTCAAAACAGATCATCAAATCAATTGCAAGTATAGATTGCATTCCAGGTAGACTACAGCAAGTTGTAACTGACCGCAAGATTGGTATTTACGTAGATTATGCACACACACCCGATGCACTGCAGAATGTACTTGAAACATTAAATGAGATTAAAGAAGAAAAAATGATCTGCGTTTTTGGAGCTGGCGGCAGTAGAGATAAAACCAAACGTGCAAAAATGTTGGCAGCATGCAAAATTGCTGATAGAATAATAATAACAAACGATAATCCGCGTGATGAAGAGCCTGCTGACATTATCAGAGACATCACTCGAGATGCAGAAATTCCATTCTGGATAATCCGTGACCGTAAAAGAGCTATTCAAACTGCTATAAATTTTGCAGAAGAGAATGATGTTGTACTCATTGCCGGAAAAGGTCATGAAAAATATCAGGAGATCAAAGGCAAAAGAACAGAATTTGATGATATAAAAGAAGCAGAAAATGCACTTTCACATTCGCATGAATATAATGAACTACTTTCACTTCCAATAGATCTTCTCCAACTGGAATTAATATTCCAGCAAAATCTGGTTATTAACAATAATCCATTTATAGAGAACATCTCAACTGATTCACGTTCCATTAAAGATAACTCGCTATTCTTTGCTCTTAATGGTGATAATTTTGATGGTCATGATTATGTTGAGAAAGTACTAAAAAAGAAAAACTGCTGGGCTGTGGTAAACATGGATTATCAAAGTAGTTCAACAAATATCATAAGAGTAAAAGATACCCTAGAAGCATACGCTCTACTTGCAAAAATATATAAAGATCAGTTCGATCTGACAACAATTGCTTTAACTGGAAGTTTTGGAAAAACTACAACAAAAGAGTATTTGTACAATATACTTTCTGAGAAGGCACTTACGCACAAAACATTGGGAAATGAAAATAATCTGATTGGTGTTCCTAAAACGATCTTCAGGCTTGATCCTAAGTATACATATTCAGTATTAGAGCTTGGAACAAATCAGTTTGGTGAAATTGAGAAACTAGCCGAGATCACACAACCAGACATTGGTGTAATAATTTCTATTGGTGCTTCACATCTTGAGTTTTTAAGAGATGAACTTGGTGTATTTAAAGAGAAGACCGCACTCTTCCAACCTGAACTAAAAGAGAAGTTCTTCCCTGCAGATGACGAAAGATTTAGAAGATTTGTTGGTATGTCTTTTGGTTCTTCTTTAAATTCTGATTTTAGATTTACCGATATTCAATCAGAAAATGATATTACTAAATTTAAAGTGAATGAATCTGAATTTTCCATTCCAACACCTTTTAAGGAATTCACACTCAATGCAGGAATTTCTGTTGCAATTGCAACAAAATTACAGATAGAGGAAGATACTATTCAAATCGGATTGAATAAGCCACTAAAAATTTCCCAAAGAATGGAAATCTTAAAACAAAATGGGAAAACACTTCTGGTTGATTGTTATAATGCAAATCCTGATTCTATGAGAGCTGCAATTGAATTTTGGAATGAATATGAGGTTACTAAACCACATTATGCAATTTTGGGAGATATGCTTGAACTTGGTAAATTGACAGATGAACTGCACAATAATATGTTGATCGTGCTTAAAGAGATGGATTATAAACAGTTAATTTCTGTTGGATCAGCATCACATGCATTCAATGCCGATGTACATTACAATGATGTTGAGAAGTTATTGTCTTCAGAAATATTGGAAGAAATTCCAGAAAATGCTGTTGTTCTCATAAAAGCTTCTCATGGAATTAAATTAGAAAAAATAATAGGAAGGATCTAAAAAATGTTTTATCACCTTTTTGCCCCTTTAGCCGATACCGAAATACTCGGATATAATTTATTCAGAGTATTCCAGTATGTTACATTTCGCTCTATCGCAGCTTTTATTACTGCAATATTTTTCTCGATTTTGTTAGGACCCAAGTTTATTAATATGCTTAAAAAACACCAAGCTGTAGAAAGCATAAATGAGTATGTTCCAATTTCACACAAAGAAAAGGAAGGAACTCCAACTATGGGTGGTCTCATAGTTATTTGCAGTATTCTGCTTTCTGTACTTTTATGGAATAATCTTATAAATAGTTATGTTTTAATAATGATAATTACAACAATCTGGCTGGGTGCAACAGGCTTTTTAGATGATTACCTTAAAAACTTTTTGAAAGCAAAAAAAGGATTGATCGCAAAATACAAACTACTGTCTCAGATATCTTTAGGGTTACTAATTGCATTTGCTTTATATTATAGTGCACAAGATCCAGATGCAATAACAAAGATCAATCTACCATTTTTAAAAGGAAATTCTATCCAATTAAAATTACTTTTTATCCCGTTTGTAGTTTTCATGGTAACTGCAACCTCTAATGCTGTAAACTTAACAGACGGCTTAGATGGATTAGCAGGTGGAACCGTTGCTATAGCAGCTTTAGGGCTTGGAATTATGGCTTACATAAAAGGGCATTATGGTATCGCAGAATATTTAAATTTAGATTTTATCAGGCATGCTGGTGAGCTTACGGTTTTTATAGCTGCACTAATTGGAACGTTACTCGGATTCTTGTGGTACAATGTTAAACCAGCCCAGATAATCCTGGGTGATACCGGATCGCTCTCTTTAGGTGGAATTCTAGCTGTTCTTGCAGTACTTTTAAGAGAAGAGATCTTCTTTGCAATTATTGGTGGAGTATTTGTAATGGAAGCACTTTCAACAATAATTCAACGATATTATTTTAAATATACAAGACGCAAAACGGGAACCGGAAAACGAGCTTTTCTCTGCGCTCCTATACATCATCATTACGAACTTAAAGGAATTTCAGAAGAGAAGATAGTGATAAGGTTTTGGATAATTGCTGCATTACTTGTTGGTGTGGGTTTAGCAACCTTAAAACTAAGGTAGGAAATGAAAGTTAAAGATAGAAAATTTGGTATTCTTGGAATGGCTAGAAGCGGTATTTCTGCCGCCAATAAAGTAAATGAGCTTGGTGGTATTGCTTTTATAAGTGAGTATAAAGCCGAAAGCGAAGTTTCAAATTCCAAAAAGATCAAAGAAACTTTTTTATGTGAATTTGGCGGACATACAGAAAAACTTCTTAATAATGAAGTATTAATTGTAAGTCCGGGAATTCCTGGTAACATTCCAATTTTACAAGAAGCTAATAAGCGAAATATTGAAGTTATCAGTGAAATTGAGTTCTGTTTCAGAGTTAAACACAAGAGAAGTAAGATAATTGCCGTAACCGGCTCAAATGGTAAAAGTACAACTGTCAGTCTAATCCATCATATTCTCGTAACTGCGGGGTATAACACGATCTTAGCTGGAAATATTGGTACTGCATTCTCTTCATTTCCAATAGAAAAAAAGGAAATTGATTATATAGTTTTAGAGCTCAGCAGTTTTCAACTTGAACTTATTGATACATTTAAAGCAGATGTTGCTGCAATACTTAATATCACACCAGACCATCTGAATCGTTATAAAAGTTTTGAAGATTATGCAGAAACCAAATTTAATATTTTTAATAATCAGAATTCAGATGATTTGGCAATTCTAAATTTGGATGACACAACTTCTGCAAAATTCACTGATAAAATTAATTCAACTCTCAAATATTTTTCTCCAGATCCAAAAGCAAATATTTACTTTAAGAATGGATCAATAATTTTAGGTTCAAAAGAATATTCGGTTCAAAACGCATCAATTAAAGGTCCACACAATATCTCAAATATGATGTGTGCAATTTTGGCAGTTTCATCTTTTAATATAGAAAGAAATATTATTCAGAAAGCATTAGAAACTTTTTCACCTCTTACCCATCGTATGGAATACGTTGTAGAGATCGATGGAATAAAATTTTACAACGATTCTAAAGCTACTAATACAGATTCTGTAAAATTTGCCTTACAATCTTTTGATGCAAAAATTAGAATCATTATGGGTGGAGCCGGTAAAGGAGAAGATTACAGTATTTTAATTCCTTTCTTACAAAAAAAAGCTAGAAAAGTGTATCTTACAGGCGATACAATAGATGAAATGAAAACAACATTTGATGGATTTGTTGAGAACGAGTCCATCAAAGAATTTGAAGATGTTATCGTTAAAGCATTTTCCGATTCTAAAAAGGGAGACATTATTGTTCTTTCGCCAGCTTGTACAAGTTACGATAGATTTAACAATTTTGAAGAACGTGGAAATACTTTTAAACAAATTGTTTTAGGGCTAAAAAAATGAAAGCCAAAACCTTCATTGCTCAGTACGATATTTATATTCTTTTTACATATATCGTATTGATTACAATAGGTATTTTCATGCAACTTAACATAAGTTCTGTACGCTCATCCATGTTTTTTTTCTATCGTCAGATCATCTGGCTTTTTCTCTCTATCGGCTCCGTATATTTTGCATTCAAGATAATAGATCTTGAGAAATTTAGAAAACTCATCTTCCCATTACTAATTATCACTATTCTCATGCTCATATCTGTACTCGTTTTTGGTGATGAAGTTAAAGGGGCTGTAAGAAGTATTCGTATTTGGAAGATAAATATTCAACCAAGTTTACTGGCGCGCATAATTCTAATTTTTTACTTCGCACATATTCTAGATAAATTCAAAGGAAAAATTGATGATACAAGACCAAAAAGATTTTTCAAACATTTTAACCAGCTCATATTTATTACACTAATAATTTATTCGCTTATATTAGCGGAAAAACATTTCAGTCCATTAATAATCTCTGGATTAACACTGCTATCACTACTATTTATTGCAAAAATAAGATTATCAACAATTGCATTAATTCTTTCTATATGCATTCTTGCGGGAATAGTAATAATCCAATTTGGTCCTACATATCGTTCCGAAAGAATGAATATTTATAAAAAGTACTCACTCTTCCATAAAGCTATGAATAAAACAGGTAATTATACCGGAGATAAAGAGTATCAGGTTAAAGAAAGCTTGCTCTCTTTATCTGGTGGAAAGTTAACTGGAACAATGCCCGCAAGAGGCACTGGGAAGCACTACTTCTTACCCGAAGCAAAAACAGATTACATATTTTCTATTATCGGTGAAGAATTCGGATTTTTGGGAGCATTTTTTGTAATTGCACTATTCATACTCCTTTTTATAAGAACCATAATTAATTCTATGCGCCAAGACGATATATTCTTAAAGTTAGCAGGTATTGGGTTAGGAATGAATATATTTTTCAATGCAATGGTCAATATTGGTGTTTCGATGGCAATATTGCCAACAACTGGTGTTACATTACCATTTATAAGTTATGGTGGAACATCATTATTGGTCAATTCGTTCTCTGTTGGGCTTCTGTTGAATATTAGTGCAAAAAAACAGACCTTGCAGAGCTACTAAAGGATTTTTATTGATGAAAAACAGGAAAGTTATTATTGCTGCAGGTGGAACAGGTGGACACATAGTTCCCGCAATTTCCATCGCAAAAGAATTAATGAAGGAAGGAGTTCAAATTCTTTTTGTAGGTAATAGGAACAGCATGGAACAGCAGCTGGCAAAGAGACACGATTTAGATTTTGCAGAGATCAATGTTCAAAAATTCTACCGTAAAATTACTATAGCACATATTAAATTTCCATTTAAGCTTATTAAAAGTATTATAGATTCAAAGAAAATTATTCGTAAATTTAAGCCTGATGCATTTTTGGGAACAGGTGGATTTGTAAGTGGCCCAGTTGGTTATGCTGCTCATTTACAAAAAGTTCCAATATTTTTGCAGGAACAAAATAGTTATCCGGGTGCAACTACAAAAATATTAAGCAAATACGCTTCAAAGATATTAGTTGGAAATCACGATGCTATAAAACACTTACCAAAAGAAAAAGCAGCTTATTCAGGGAATCCAATAAATCAAAATGCTGTTACTGAGAAAGATGCAATAAATTTTGAGAAATTTGGTTTACGTGCAGATACAAAAAAGATCTTTCTTTTTGGAGGAAGTCAGGGTTCTGTTGTTTTAAATAATGCTTTCTTCCCAATAATTGATGATCTTTTACAAAAAGGATTTGAAGTTATTTGGCAGATTGGAAGATACAGTTTTAATGAATTCTATCCAAAAGTAAAAGATATAAAAGGCATATATGCTTTTGATTTTACAAATGAGATCGGTAAAATTTATAATTCTGTAGATCTGGCAATCGCACGTGCAGGAGCATTGAGTTTGGCAGAACTGGAAACAAAGAAGATTCCATCAATTCTTATCCCTCTTCCTTCTGCTGCAGAAAATCATCAATTTTATAATGCACTAGAATTAAAAGAGAAGAATGTTGCAGTAATAATTGAACAAAAAGATTTAGATCCTGTAATTTTGAAAGATACTACACTAAAAATGTTAAAAAATATCGATAAAATAAAAGAAAATTTTTCTTCAACAATTCATGCTAATTCAGCAAAAAATATTGCTGGCACTATCATGAATTATTTATCTTAGAGGAGAATAAATGTTAGGAAGAACAAGAAAAATTCATTTTGTGGGAATTGGTGGAATAGGCATGAGTGGGATTGCTGAACTACTTATAAATCAAGGGTTTAAAGTTAGTGGCTCTGATCTTGCACTAAGTGATATCACAAAACATCTTACACAAATTGGTGCTGTAATATCGCAAGGGCACAATGCCGAAACAATAAAAGATGCAGACGTTGTTGTAAAATCATCAGCTGTAAAAGATGACAACCCCGAGATTGCATTTGCACTTTCCAAAAAGATTCCAGTAATCCGCAGAGCAGAGATGCTATCTGAGATTATGCGAATGAGTTATGGTATTGGCATTGCAGGAACTCACGGAAAAACATCTACAACTTCAATGGTTGGGAGTGTATTATCTGCAGCTACGTTAGATCCAACCGTTATTGTGGGTGGGATTGTGAAGAATTATGGATCTAATAATTTACTTGGCTCAGGCAAATATATTGTGGTGGAAGCTGATGAATTCGACCGATCATTTCTTACGTTAAGCCCGATAATTGCAGGCATTACAAACATTGAGGCAGATCATCTTGATTGCTACACAGATCTGGAAGGTGTCAAAAATGCTTTTGTAGAATATGCAAATAAAGTTCCTTTTTTTGGAAGTGTTATTGCCTGTTTAGACGATCACGGTGTTCAATCTATAATTCCACGCATAAATAAGGAAATATTAACTTATGGTTTTTCACAGCAGGCAAATGTACGTGCTACTAATGTAAAATTTAACAATTTCGAAACAAGTTATAAGGCTTTATATAATGGTGAAGAACTTGGAAACATTAAATTAAAAGCATTGGGTGATCATAATATCCTAAATTCATTACTTGCTGTTGCAACCGGATTAGAGCTTGATATTCCGTTCAAATCAATTAAGAGAGGATTATCTGAATTCAATGGAGTTTTCAGGAGATTTGAATATAAAGGTGAAAAAGATGAAGTAACATTATATGATGACTATGCACATCATCCAACCGAGATAGAAGCAACCCTAAAAGGTATTAGAGATAGCATTTCCAACCGGATAGTGGTTGTGTTCCAACCACATCTATTCTCTAGAACTCAAGGCTTTTATGAGGATTTCGGACGCTCTTTCTTCCAATCTGATGTGCTGCTTATTGCTCCAATATTTCCAGCAAGAGAAAAACCAATTAAAGGTGTTACCGGAAAGTTGATCTCCGACGCAGCAATTCAATCCGGGCATAAAAATGTTCATTATATTCAAACTGATGAAGAGATTGTAAGTAAAATAAAAGAAGTAACTAAACCTGGAGATATTCTTATCACGATGGGTGCAGGAAGTATTTATAAATTTGGTGAGAAATTCTTAGATAAAAAGAATTAAATTGAGTAAAAGGGAAAAAATGTTTGACAGTAAAACGCTAAACTCGTTTGTTATAAAGAGTTCATTATATAAATACTCCAATATGAGGATCGGTGGTGAAGCCACTTATCTTCTTGCACCACATAGCATTAGTGATCTTTCATCAATAATGAAGGAAACAAATAAACATAATATGGAAATACTTCCTATTGGTGGTGGCTCAAATATCCTGTTTGGAGATGTTGGAAATAGAGTGATTATTCTGGATGCAAACCTTCCCGAGATTTTTAGTGTTGATAATGATGTTGTTACTGTTTCATCAAATATGAGGATCGGTTCTTTCATAGATAGAGCAATGCGGTTTGAATTGGGTGGATTAGAATTTATTTCTGGAATTCCTGCGCATATTGGCGGAGCAATTCATATGAATGCCGGAGCTTTTGAAAAATGTATATCCGATTATCTATTATGGGTTGAGTTTGTTAACAAGAAGGGTGACATAATTAAAATCGAGCTTAAAGATCTTGAATTTGGTTATCGAACAACCTCCATTGATGGTTTCATAATAAAAGCAGGATTTAAACTAGATAAAAAAACAAAAAAACAGATACTAGATGATAAAGAAAATATTATCTCAATGAGATTTGAAAGACATCCTTACGACTACCCAAGTTTAGGAAGTACATTCAAAAATCCTGAAGGTAAATTCGCAGGGCAAATAATTGAAGAATGTGGATTAAAAGGCATAAAAATAGGTGATGCACAGATTAGCGAAAAACATGCAAACTTCATCATAAACAAAGCTAATGCAACATTTAAAGATGTTGCTGAATTAATAAAAGTAGTAAAAGAAACAGTGAAAGAACACAAAGATATTGATCTAGAATTGGAGATAAAGGTAATAAACTAATGAAGAAAAAACGATCGGGTTCGAGTAGATATTTTTTTTTCTTTATTGTACTTATTGTACTTATTTATGGTGTTTACATTGGCATTAACAGTTTATTTACCAAACTTGATTTTTTTAAAATAAAATCTGTCATGATAAGTGGAAATGAAAATTTAGAGACTGATTTTTTGAAAAATATCTGCAATGATTTCATAAATTTAAATTTATATTCTATTTCAAAAAGAGATGTACTAAAGAAATATGAAAACATCGTTCGTATTGATGACATCAAGGTTTCCAGAATATTCCCAAATAAATTAAAAATAGTGATTAGTGAAAAAAAGGGAGAATTCCATTTCCTAACAGAAAGAGGTAACATCTTCCCTATCGATAAGAATAGAGTCGTTCTGGATAACGTAAATTTCTATGAGAATGAGGCATTGCCAGTGATTGGAACTAGGATTGCAGATGCAGATATAATCATCGGACAAAAAATTCAGAATGATCTAATTGAAAAAGTTTTTGTGTTAAGAGAAAAATTTGATTCAGTAAACCCGGATTTCATAAGCAGTATTTCCGAGTTTTACTTAAAAGGAGAGAATCTAATTTTTGTTAATTCAAACGTTGGGTACAGAATTGTATTTGGAGATGATGAGATTGAAGAAAAACTTAAAAAACTCATTTTTCTTGAACAGAATCGTACTTTTGAAAAAGGCACAACAATAGATTTAAGGTTCAAAGATCCGCTTGTGATCAGGTCGGAGGAGATATGAAGATAGGTCAAGTGATTACAGCAATAGATATTGGTACAACCAAGATCTGTGTTATTATCGCACAAATAAATGAAGAGAATAAATTAGAAGTAAAAGGAATTGGCACAAGTAAAGCTGATGGCATGGTTAATGGAATTGTTGTTGATATAATGAAGGCTTCAAAATCTATGAGTGATTCAATTAATGAAGCGGAAGAGATGGCAACAATGAAAGCAAAAAATATATATGTTGGAATAGCTGGTGAGCATATTAAAAGCCAGAACACAATTGGCAGAATATCATTAACTTCTGGTGCACAACCTTGTGATATAGACCAACAACACGTAGAGAATGTTATATCAAATTCTAAAAATAATGTTAAGATCCAGCAAGGAAATGAGCGACTAGAGATTATTCATGCTATTCCTCAATACTATAAGATTGATGATCAGGATGGTATCATGAATCCAGTAAATATGAGTGGATTCAATCTTTCTGCTCATGTTCATATTGTAATGGCAGATATCAATGCACTCAGAAATATAAAGAAATGCATAGAAATAGCAGGTTATAAAGTTGAAGAGAGTTATCTTGAGCCTATCGCATCTTCTCACGCAGTTCTTGATGATGTAGAAAAAGATTTGGGCTCCATTATTATTGATATTGGAGGCGGAACTACTGATATTGCAATATTTTATAAAGATAGCATTCGCTTCAGTGCAGTTCTTCCAATAGGTGGTAAGAACATAACGCACGATCTTTCTGTTGGATTGCATACATCACCGCAAAATGCTGAGAAACTAAAGATAGAATTGGGTAACTCACTTTCCAGTAGAATTCCTGAAGATAAACTAATTGATGTCGAAGGAATTGGTGGAAGAGAGCCAAAGAAAAAAAAATTAAAGTATATGACGGAGATTATAGAAGCAAGAATGCGCGAAATATTTGAGGGAGCTTATAGAATATTAAATGAACATCATGATCTTGGTTTGATAACGGCCGGACTTGTTCTTACCGGCGGAGCTTCACTGCTTAGAGATAGTTCAGCTCTAGCTGATCAGATATTTAATATGCCCACTAAGATAGGATATCCAAATCTAACTGATCTTGCAGGACCAACAGAAAAACTTGAAAACCCTAGATATGCAACTACAGTTGGAATTTTATATTATGTTTATGCTGAACTTCAAAGTAGAGATGAAACAATAACCAGTATTAAGATCGGTAATAAATTCACTAATTTATGGCAAAAAATTAAAAACGTTTTTAAAGATTATTTTTAATAGAAAAGATATATTTTCGGAGGCTATATGTATGAGTTAGAACTAGACCTGAACCATGATGAAATACCATTTGGTACACATATAAAGATCATCGGTGTTGGCGGAGCTGGTGGTAATGCTGTTGGTACAATGATAGATTACGGCTTACACGGTTTAGAATTTGTTGTGGCAAATACTAACATTGGAGATTTAAAAGAATCTAAAGCCCAGGTCAAATTACAGCTTGGAAGAGAATTGACTAAAGGATTGGGAGCAGGTGCAAATCCGGAAACAGGCCGCAAAGCTGCCGAGGAATCTCGTGAGGAAATTAAAAACAATTTAAAAGGAACAGATCTATTATTTATTGCAGCTGGAATGGGCGGTGGAACAGGTACAGGAGCAACTCCAGTAATCGCTGCTCTTGCTAGAGAAATGGGTATACTAACAATTGGTATTGTGAGCAGACCTTTTAGAAGTGAAGGGAAAAAGCGTACGATAAATGCAGAAAATGGCATAACTAAGCTTCGTGAAAATGTAGATACACTCATTGTAATACCAAATGAAAAACTTACTGAAATATACCCAGATATGACCGTAATTGATGCTTTTAAAAAAGCTGATAATGTACTTTATGAAGCAGCTAAAGCTATATCTGACATTATACATTACAGTGGTTATATGAACGTAGATTTTGCTGATGTGCAAACCATAATGAAAAATCGTGGACTTGCAATGATGGGCTCTGGTATTGGAGATGGAGATCAAAAAGCTGTTGATGCCGCACAAAAAGCTATGAATAATCCACTGCTCTCGGATATTCCAATAGAAAATGCAAAAGGTGTTCTTATAAATATAACGGCTGGTAAAGATTTTAAGATGGATGAATTTGAGCTGATCACTAATGAGATTGTGAAGCAAACAGGTGAAGATGGCGATATTATTACCGGAATAATTATTGATGATGAACTTGAAGGCAAGATCAAGGTAACACTGATAACTACTGGGCTAGACACACCTAACACATCTGTTTATGAACGAGAAACAATAATTTATAACAAAGAAAACGAATCGGAAGATATTGAACACACTTTACAAAGAATAAGAAAAACAGATTCTTTGAATATAAATAAAGGAACTGAAGATAAAACAAGTACATTTGATAAACAAATGGAAATTCCTGCTTTCTTAAGAAAATTCTCAAATTAATAGAGACTACCTGATTATGCAGGATACTATATTTCAGTTTTTAATTTTAGCTTTTTCTATATTTGCAGTAGGTAAACTCTCAAAACTATTTGAAATAGAAAGTTTTTTTACTGCTATAATTACAGCACTTGTATTTGCTCTTATCAATGTAACTATAAAACCAGTTTTAGAATTCATTTCGTTCCCAATCACATTTATTACATTTGGAATTTTTACTTTTTTTGTTAATGGATTTTGCCTTATATTTGTTTCTAAACTCGTACCAAAATTTAAACTGAAAGGTTGTTTTACTGCTTCTTTTGCCGCATTATTGATATCGCTGGTTAATGCATTGATATTAAAATTAATCTATTAAAGATTCTGGAGATAAAATGACTTATTTGGAAATTTATAATCTGTTAAAAAGTAGATTTAATTTAATAGATGAAAAAATTGATATTCCCGAATTGGAAACCCGTATAATTAATATCCCATTTGAGTCATTCAGTCATTCACTTCTGCCTGGAGAAGACTCCTATAATTGTAATGAGCACAATGTAACCTTTGATCAAACATACGAACTGGCAAGTAAACTAAGAACACCACATCTTAATGAGATAATTGAAACACCTGATTCAAAGATAACTGAAAATGTTAAATTCAACTACAGTATTTTGGTTCCAATTGAAGTAAAGAAATCTAAAAAAACCGAAAAAAACATTATAAAGAAAAACAAAGTAAATGGAACAATAATTCTTCTTCATGGGCTGAATGAAAAAGATTGGAGTAAATATCTGCCTTGGGCTTATAAATTAATGGAGCAAACTGGAAAGCAGGTGATCCTCTTCCCAATAGCCTTTCATATGAATAGAACTCCAACCAAATGGATAGATCCCCGGTTTTTGAGAACAGCAAATATAGAGAGAAAAGAGATTTTTCCAAATGTTGCTAATTCATCTTTTGCAAATATAGCTCTTAGTGCCCGTTTACAGTTTCATCCTCAAAGATTTTTATGGTCTGGCCTTCAATCGTTTTATGATGTATTGCAATTAATTCATGAGATTAGATCTGACCTTCATCCACATATAAAGAAGAAATCTACAATAGATTTCTTTGCCTATTCAATTGGATCATTTCTGGCAAATATTTTAATGCTTACAAATTCTTATAATTATCTTTCAAAATCTAAATTATTCAATTTTTGTGGTGGTCCTACCCTTAACAGGATGAACGCAGCTTCAAAATATATTTTAGATAGTGAAGCAAATATTTCTGTATATTCTTTCTACATTGAGCGTTTGGAAGGAGAATTAAAGAAAGATGAAAGGTTAAGGCACTATTTTAGTGACCTACATCCTGTTGGGAAATACTTTAGAAGCATGTTAGAGTTTCATAAAATGCAAGACTTTAGAGAAAAGCGCTTTAAAGAGCTTCATAAACAGATCTCTGCTATTGCGCTTAAACAAGACTTTGTTGTTCCACCTTCTGAAGTTTTAAACACACTAAAAGGCTCTGATAATAAAATTCCAACAAAAGTTCGTGTGATGGATTTCAATTATAAATATGATCACGTAATTCCATTCCCACCTACGAAGAAACTTGAAAAGGAAGTAGATAAAAGCTTTAATCGTGTTTTCAGGTTTGCTGCTAAACATTTAAAATAGTACGGAGTTTTCAAGAAACTGTAAGCCGAGTGATTCATAGAGGCAATGCAATTTATTGCTGAAAATAATTTTGAAGTAATTACTATTAATGAAGCATGTGAATTGTTTTCAGACCGGAGATAATCATGATAATTAGAGATCTGAAACCTTCTGAATATAATTCTCTTATAGATATTTGGAAGAGATCGTCATTGCCATTTAAACCTAATGGAAGAGATGCTGAACACAATATTATAAAACAGATACAAACGGAAAATATCTGTTTCTTCGTAGCTGAGATAAATGATACATTAGTTGGAGCTGTTATTGCAAGCCATAATGGACGTAAAGGCTGGGTCAATAG
>CAXCCM010000030.1:0-13960 GCA_963981005.1 uncultured bacterium
CACAAGATTGTAGCAATCTCGAAGAAGTTTCTCTGCTTTCATTTTAGATTTCTCTAAACCTAATAAAGATGGGTATGTTGCTTTATGACTTCTAGAATCTCCACCAGGATTTTTTCCAAGAACTTCAAAGCTTCCAACTTCGTCTAAAATATCATCCACTATCTGATAAGCAAGACCTAGATTCAAAGCAAAATTACTAAGTGTTATTGTAAGGTTTTCTTCAGCTCCTTCAATTACGCAAGCAAGCTCCATTGCAGCTTGTAACAAAGCTCCAGTCTTCTTAAGATGAACATAACGAAGTGTGTTGATGTTCACCTTTTTCTTTGCAGATAAAATATCAACTGCCTGTCCGCCTATCATCCCTCTTGTAGAAACAGCTTTAGAGAGAACATGGATACAATCTAATGCCACTTTCTTATTACTAACCTCGGTTAGGAGTTCAATAGCTTTCGTTATAAGAGCATCCCCTGTTAAAATTGCAGTAGCTTCTCCAAATTTTTCATGACAACTTGGAATTCCTCGGCGTTCTGAAGAATTGTCTACACTTGGAAGATCATCGTGTATAAGAGAAGCAGTATGAACCAATTCCAATGCACACGCAACAGGCATCAATCTGCTTAAACGGTTTATATTTTTTCTTCCAATCAGCATCTCATAAGTTGCAAAAAACAGGATCGGGCGCATTCGTTTTCCACCACTGAATACACTATATCTCATTGCTTCGTGTAATTGTTCAGGATACTTATCTGATGGTGCTAAATATTGATCCAGAGCTTTTTCTAATAATCTTGAACGTGTCTTAAAATATTCCTGTACTAACAAATTATTCCTCTTTATTATCTTAGTGGAAGGGCTATTTTCTTCCCATTTTTTGCCGATTGATACATAGCCAGAATAAGTTCAAGTGATTTTCTTCCACTTCTTCCATCTGTGTTTGGAACATCTTCACCTCGGAGTGCATCAACAACATTCTGTAAGAAACCAAGGTGTCCAAATCCATAAACACTTTTAGGATCTGTTTTAGCAGTTTGGATCAATTTATCATCATCATCATAATCTTTAAATTCCCAATAATCTATTTGATTAACAGCTATCCCGCCAATTTTAACAGTACCATTTTCGCCCATTATAGTTATTGATCCTTCAAGATTTTTTGGGAATGTATTCATTGTAACTTCTACAGTGCCAAGTGCACCATTTCTGAAACGAATGATACCTGTTCCCATATCTTCTGTTTCTATTTTGTGATTCAGAGTTGATGTAAATGACATTACAGATTCTACGGGACCCATTAGCCACTGAATGAGATCAAAATAATGTGAAGCTTGATTCATAAAAGCTCCACCATCAAATTCCCATGTTCCACGCCATTTAGCAAGGTCATAATAATTCTGTGGTCTTGTCCAACGTACAGTTGCATTTGCACTGAATAATCTACCAAATCTTCCTTTATCTATTGCTTTTTTAAGTAACTGAATCGAAGGATTCAGACGATTTTGCTTCACTACAAAAAGTTCTACTTGATTATCATCACAAGCATTAACAAGAGCATCTGCTGATTTGAGATCAATACCCATTGGCTTTTCTGTTACTACATTGATCTTCCTTTTTGCTGCTTCAATTCCCATTTGCGGGTGCATGCCACTTGGAGTACAAATTATTACAGCATTAACTTCTTCATTATCTAACATTTTTTTGTAATCTTTATAATGCGTTTTTATCTTAAATTTTTCTGCTGAATCTTTTGCTCGTTGTTCAATAATATCAGCACAGGCAATAACCTCTGCACCGTCAATTTGTTCAATTGCTTCAAGATGTTTTGCTGAAATCCTACCACAACCAATAAGTGCAAATTTTACATTTTCCATTTCTCTTATTACCTCTGTTTAATTATGATTTAAGATTATCCAAATAAATAATGAGTTTTTTACTGTCAATGAATAATTGCCTGTCATCAATCGTTTATCACATGCTCAAATAGCGACATTTACTAATTTTTAGATTCAAAATTCATGCTTCAAATATAATAATGAAATTAGTATTAATAATAACGTAATTATACCTAATTTGTGCTAAAATACCTAAATACACAAGGTTACCTAGAAAGTTCTTGACAGAAAAAACCCCCTCTTGAACAAAGAGTACCGATGATAAATTAATAAGGAGTAATAAATTATGACAAAAGCAGATTTAGTAAGAGTTATTTCAGCAGAGACTGGAATTATCCGTAAAGATGTAGCACTTGCAGTTGATGCATTTTTAGATTCAGTAAAAGATTCAATGAAAGATGGAAAGCATATCGAGATTAGAGGGTTTGGTACATTCAAACTTAAAGAACGTAAATCTCGTATAGGACGTAACCCAAAAACTGATGAAAAAGTTGAAGTTCCTGCACGCATAGTTCCTACATTCAAATTTTCAAGAGCTTTTAAAGAAGAAGTTAACGAAGCTAACAACGACAAATTAAAATAGCATTGGAGGATGAATGCCCTGCGGAAAGAAAAGAAAGAGATATAAAATTGCAAATCACAAGCGTAAAAAAAGACTTCGTAAAAATAGACATAAGAAAAAAGGTAAATAAATAATTATCTTATATAGATTAGCCGAGTTAAAGAAATTTAATCTCGGCTTTTTTATTTGTTATAAATCTTCTTCTGTGAGTATAATAATTCCCTTTTGGGATAATAATTTTGCTGTTAACCCCATTCCATCAATAATCCTTCCTGTATGACTTCCATCATAAATTTTACCATAACCACATGACGGTGAACTTTGCTTTAATATTGCTTTATAACAACTAACAAGTTCTGCTATTCGCAAGGTTTCTTTAGCTCCCTTTTTAAATTGTGATGAAACATTTTCACCTTTTTTATTTATAACTTTATCTTCATTGATCTCTGCAGGAATACGTGGAGTTTCTAGGCCTCCTAATTGCTCAGGACAGATAGGTATCGCCAGTCCCTTCTTTACCATCTCAATAACTTTGTGATTTGCATTATCATTCCCATCATAACGACATTTTATACCTGCTAAGCAAGCACTCACTAATATCATTTATATAGCTCCAATCTACAATTTATTCTTCAATTCAGAAAGTTTATTAATAGCTTCAATTGGGGTTAATTTATTCACATCTAAATTTTTTATAGTTTCTAATATCTCATTCTTCTCTTCAGATTTTTCTATGATAGCATCAAAAATATCCAATTGATTAATATGATAATTAGGAAGTTGTTTCTTAGCTTTCGAGGAAAGCCCCTGAGGACTGATCTCGTGTTCTTCAAGATTATGTAAGATCTGTTTTGCTCTCTTAATAACTTTATCCGGTACTCCTGCTAAACGCGCTACTTGAATTCCATAACTTTGATCAGCAGAGCCACGCTCTATCTTCCTTAAAAATATTATCTTATCGTTCCATTCTTTTACAACTATATTAAAATTCTTAACTCGTGGCAGAATATTCTCTAGTTCTGTAAGTTCATGATAATGAGTTGCGAAAAGAGTTTTTGCAGATATTTTGGAATTATTATGGATATATTCTACAATTGACCAAGCAAGGCTCAGTCCATCAAATGTACTTGTACCACGGCCGATCTCATCAAGCAATATCAATGAATCAGGAGTTGCAGAATTTAAAATATTTGCAGCTTCTATCATCTCAACAAGAAACGTACTCTGCCCCATTGCCAAATTGTCTGAAGCTCCAACTCGTGTAAAAACTTTATCAAAGATTGGTAAATTTGCACTTGTAACTGGGATGAAACTCCCCATTTGAGCCATGATCGCTAGTAACCCAACCTGCCGCAAGTAGGTTGATTTACCTGCCATATTAGGGCCCGTAATAAGAGAGATCTGATTATCTTTATTGCTCATATGAATATCGTTAGGGATGAATTCTTCATCCTTTAATAATTTCTCTATAACTGGATGTCGGCTTTGCTTAACATCGATATAACCATCTTCATTAAACTCTGGTTTAGCATAATTATTTTTATAAGCAAGTTGAGCAAGATTAGCCAGAACGTCGATAATGGCTACAACTTCTACATATTTTTGAATTGGTTCTATCTCATCATACAGCCTATCTCTTATATCAATAAATAACTCATATTCCAGATTTTTAATTCTCTCTTCAGCACCCAAAACTTTTGCTTCAAATTCTTTTAGCTGCGGACTTATATATCGCTCTGAATTCACTAAGGTTTGTTTCCTGATATAGTACTCTGGAATTTTGTCTTTGTGCCTTGCAGTAACTTCTATATAATAACCAAATACACGATTATAATTTACTTTTAATGATGATATTCCTGTCTTCTTCTTCTCTTCTTCTTCAAGTCTGGCTATCCAACCTTTTCCATTCTTACTTACTTCACGCAATTCATCAAGATCAGCATTAAAATCATTATTTATTATATTTCCTTCAGTTATAACAATTGGTGGTTCATCCATTACCGTTCTGTTTATTAACGCAATAATATTGGAATAATCCGCAATTTCCTGTTGTAACGAGTGGAGAAAAGCATTATCAAATTCATTCAACATATCAGATAAAACTGAAGCAGTTTCCAAATAATTTTTCAATGCAATTGCATCACGGGGATTCACACGTTTTGTTCCGATCTTACCAAGGATCCTGCTTAGGTCACCAATTGTTTTGAATAGATTTCGAACATCGGTTGTGAGAGAAAATTTTTCCTTTAATTCTTGAACTGCATTGAGTCTCAATTCTATTTTTTCTTTGTCTAACAAAGGATTCAAAAGCCAATCACGAAGTTTACGAGCACCCATTGGGGTCCCTGTTTCGTCCATAATCGAGATTAAACTTCCAAATGAATTATTATATCTAATAGATTTAATTAATTCCAAATTTCTTCTGGAAACTTCGTCCAGTTGCATATAGTTTTTTATAGAATAATACTGCATTTTGCCAATATGTTTCAAATCATTATTCTTTAATGATTTTAAATATGAAATAGCAGCACCAGCAGCAGTTGTAGCAAAAGATTTGTTTTGTGCACCAAAACCCTCTAATGTAGTTGTTCCAAAATGAGTTAATAATGCTCGTTCTGCCTCTTCAGGCTCAAAATACCAGCTATCAAAAATTGTTACTGTCGGTTCATACTCCATGTTAAATGTAGCAATAGTATTTTCAATGCTATCATCTTGCACCACTATCTCAGTGGGTTTTAACCTTTGCAGTTCATTCTTTAACTCATCTTTTTCTAATTCAGTAAAATTAAAATCACCGGTTGATGCATCGATAACAGCAAATCCAATTAGTTTTGATTTCTGTTCAACATAAATAGCACCAAGATAGTTGTGATCTGCCGACTCAATAAATTTCTCATCGATAACTGACCCGGGAGTTACAATATCTGTAATTCCTCTTTTAACCAAGCCTTTTGCTTTTTTGGGATCTTCTATTTGTTCACAAATAACAACTTTGAGACCTTGCTTCACAAGTTTATCAAGATAATTATCTAACGCATGATAAGGGAAACCGGCAAGAGGAATTGGATCATCAGCTTTTTTGTTTCTGGCAGTGAGTGTAATTCCCAATATTTTTGAAGCAGTTTTTGCATCTTCAAAAAAAGTTTCGTAGAAATCTCCCATTCTGAAAAGTAATAATTTATCTGGATGTTGATCTTTAATTGCAACGAATTGTTTGAGCATTGGAGTTAATTTTTTTATTTTCATTTGTGGTAGCTCAATAGCGTTTGATCACATAAGAATCAATATCGTTCTTCTTAAGTTTTTGCATTGCCTTTTTAAGATCATCATTTTCATCGAAAGGTCCAGCTGCTACAATAAAGAGTTTACTGTTATTTTTAATTTTTGAGAAAACAATATATTTGTATCCGATAACCTTAACTCTCTTTCCAAGCTTTTCGGCACTTGCTTCCAACCCAAAAGCACCGACTTGCAGATAGATTTTTAAGTCTTTCCCTGTTGCAGCCTTCGATTCTTCTATAGGTTCTTCTTTTCTGAATGTATTAATTTCTGCGAGATCAACTTCAACTTTATCACTCTTCTTGAGATTATATATTCTATCTTCAGCTAAATAGCAATATTGGTGATAAGGAAAATCCTGTTTCAATTTCTTATAGAACATCAAAGCCTGTTCAAATTTCCCTTGTTTTTCCTTACAAATTCCCATTTTATAATGCAGTAGTGGAATGCTGTTCTGAATATATTTAGAGGTTCTTAAGCTCTCTAAAGTATTAAAAGTACGTTTATACATCTTCTGCTGTAAATATGCTTCAGCAATCAAGAAATAGGCATTTTCAATTTGAACATTATCATCCGACTCTGCTATGAATATTTGGCTGGAAACTATAGAAAGTTGGTATTTGCCCATTTTAAAATATGATTTTGCAAGCCAATATTGTTTGTTAGAAATTCTTTGATCATGTATTTTTTTAAGGAAGTAAACCGCTTCTTTGTATTCTCGTTCGAAAAAATTGTATTTTGCTAATTCCATGAGAGACAGTTGACCAAAATAAGTATCACGATCTTCTTCATAAATTTTCTTATAAAGAGTTTCCATCTTTATTCCATCTTTTTCTGCTTTAGCATTTTCAAATTGATCTTCTTGGGTTGAAATACAAAAACTTGATGTAACAATAATTGTTAACAGGCATGTTATAAAAATATTTTTCTTCATTCTACTCTTCAATAATTTTTTTTCTTACAATACCCCATTCTGGTAATTTCTTGTCAAGGTCGAGTCGAATAATTGTGTTTGGCTTAGTCAATTGTATCTGTTCATTTTCATCATTAAATATATATTTGACCGTCATTTGAAAATCTTCTTTACTATCTGGGAAGATAAATTCGATCTCATCTCCAATACAAAATTTCGCTTTAATTGAAATGAATACAGATGTCCTTTTAACCTTTTGAACTTCACCAATAAATTGATAATCTCGAATATAGGCAGAAGAGCCATAGTGTTGCGTATTTGTTGAATCAAACTTATCAAAAAAAGCTTCACTATAATATCTGTGACTAACCTTATTAAGTTCTTCCTTCATTTGGCTAGGAACAGCTTGCGTACCTGCTTTTATAGCTGCTCTATATGCCCTCGTAACCGCAGCTACATAATACAAGCTCTTCATTCGGCCTTCAATCTTGATACTATCGATACCAGCCTTTTTGATTTCAGGAATTCTTTGGATCAAATTTAAATCTTTTGAGTTAAAGAAATGTGAACCTCTTTCATCTTCTTCAATCTTGAAGAACTCTCCAGGTCTAGATTTCTCTACAAGGTTATATTCCCATCTACAAGGCTGAGTGCATAATCCCCTATTCGCGCTTCTATTATTTAAAAATGCACTTATCAGACAACGCCCAGAATATGACATGCACATAGCACCGTGAACAAACATTTCCAATTCAACTTTTGGTACTTTTTTCTTTATTTCAGCAATTTCCTTAATACCCAGTTCACGTGCAAGAATGATGCGTTTAGCTCCTAATTTATACCAGAAATCAACTGCACTCCAAGACGTTACATTTGCCTGCGTACTAATATGAATATCTACATTTGGCGCAAATTCTCTAGCTAATAAAAATACACCAGGATCTGATATTATTAGTGCATCTACGCAAATTTTTTGTAGGAATGAAAGGTAATCTGGAAGTTGTTCAAGATCAGAATTGTGAGCAAATATATTTACTGTAATGTAAATTTTACGATCATGATTATGACAAAAGTTAACTGCTGCTTCTAAATTTGATCTTGAAAAATTTGTACTTTTTGCTCTAAGGCCAAAATTGTTACCAGCAGCATAAACTGCATCAGCACCATAGTAAACAGCATATTTTAATTTATCTAGATTACCCGCTGGTGCAAGTAATTCCATTAACGACTCATTTTTTGCAATAATTCTTCGTTATTTTTTGTTGTTAACATCTTGGTCTTCAGCATTTCAATACCTTTCAAAGGACTCATCCCTTTAAGAAACTGGCGAAGAACAAACATTCTCTGTACTTCTTCTTTAGATAACAGAAGGTCTTCACGTCTTGTACCAGACTTAACAAGGTCAACCGCAGGATACATTCTATAATCACTAATAGATCTATCTAGAACAAGTTCCATATTTCCGGTTCCTTTAAACTCTTCAAAAATAACTTGATCCATCCTACTGCCAGTATCTACCAATGCCGTTGCAATAATGGTAAGACTACCTCGTTCTAAAGCATTTCTAGCTGCACCAAAGAATTTTTTTGGTCTGTGAAGTGAACCAGCATCAAGACCTCCAGATAAAACTCTTCCACTTGAAGGCTGAGCCATATTAAAGGCTCGTGCTAAACGGGTTATACTATCTAACATAATTACAACATCCTGACCAAGTTCAACCATTCTTTTTGCTTTTTCAATAACCATTTCTGCTACTTGAATATGATTTTTAGGTTGTTCATCAAATGTTGAGCTTACAACTTCTGAGTTTGTTGGAATCAATATTTTTCTCATTTCAGTTACTTCTTCCGGTCTCTCATCAACCAGCAGAACAATAAGGTAAACTTCTGGATGATTTGAAAGGATAGAGTTTGCAATATTTTGCATTAACATTGTTTTTCCGGTTCTAGGAGCAGCAACGATCATTCCTCTTTGTCCTTTTCCAATAGGAGTAAATAGATCTATAATTCTTGAAGAAACATTTTTTTGTGTCGTCTCTAATTTTAATTTTTCTTCAGGAAAGTAAGGTGTAAGTCTTTCGAATTTTTTTACTTCTAACACAACCATTGGATCTTCAAAATTAACTGAATCAACACGGATCAAAGCAAAATATTTTTCCTCATCTTTTGGTGCACGGACAGGACCAGAAATAACATGCCCTTTTTTTAATCCAAATCTTTTTATTTGTGAACTTGATACATAGATATCATTTCTACCATGAGTATAATTGTTTTTTTGAAATCTTAAAAAACCATATCCATCATCTACAATTTGTAAACAACCAGAAACAAAAGCTAACCCTTCTTGAGTAGATTTGAGCTCAAATATACTGTGGATTAATTCCTTTTTCTTTAATCCTTTAAAGTCATCTAATTCTATTTCTTTAGCAATTTTAGTAAGTTCAGACATGTTTAATTCAAAAAGATTTTGTTGGTCATTTGCATTATTCATTTATTTCTCCTCAAAATTGTATCTAAAATCAATTCCTTTTAATTTCTATAAGTTACAAACACAAGATTTTGAGTTTGCTTTTGAGTGTCAAGTATTATTAATGATATCTAAATTCAATATTTATAGTAGTAGTAGTAATTAAAATCTTGACATAATAATAATAAATTCAAATTTTCTGTATGCTTAATAATTAAAAATATATTGGAGGAAAATTATGAAAAAAATTATTGGAGTTTTAGTTTTAGCATTTGTTGTTTCTACTGTATTTGCTACAACAATTTATGATGTTCAGTATACTGATGTTGCTGGCCCAGATGGAACTTATCCCTCGCTTTTAGATGGTGAAGAAGTTACTGTAACCGGGGTTATAACTGGTTTAAAATTCTCAGGTTATAAAGATAATTTCTACATTGAAATGGTAGATGGTGGAGAATGGAGTGGTCTTTATATTCATATGGCAGGTGACACAACCTTAGTTGTTGGTGATGAAGTAGAAGTAACCGGTACAGTAAAAGAGTATTATGGTTTTACTGAAATTTCAGGTTATGATGACACTTTCATTAGTGTAACTCTTCTAAGTTCAGGGAATGATATTCCTGCACCAATGATTGTACAAACTTTAGATCTTACTGATGCAGCTACAGCAGAGCCTTATGAAAGTTGCTTCGTTGAAGTAAACGATGTTGTTGTTACTGAAGAGCAGATCAATTTTGGGCAGTGGTATGTAACAGATATTTCTGCAACACCTTGTCAAATTGATGATGGCTTCTTCTATCTTGATTCTGTAGAACCTGAAATCGTTATTGTTTTAGGAATGGAATGGGCAGTAATTAGAGGTTGTCTTGATTATAGCTATGATGAATATGGAATCAATCCAAGAACATCTGAAGATCTTATCGACGAAGTATCTTCTAATGAAAATACAATTAATGCTAATTCAGAATTTGTAAGCTGTTATCCAAATCCATTTAATCCACAAACAACTGCTTTCCTTAACTTAAAAAGTGAAAGTTATGTTACTTTAAATGTTTATAACATTAAAGGTGAAAAGATTAAGACATTGGTTAATGAGAATCTTTCTGCAGGCGAACATCACATAACTTGGAATGGTACTGACAATAACAACAAAAATGTTTCGAGTGGAATTTACTTCTTTGAAACAGGTATTGCAAAGCAAGAACATGATTACACTAGTGTTAAAAAAGTAATCCTCCTAAAATAAATAACTACAGTTATTAGTTAAATTTGATTTCGGGAGAGCTAAAATGAAAAAGAAATTTGCGAGGTTTTTAACTTTTCTCATATTATCTGGTGTTGGATATTTGGGGATTAAGATATATCAATTATTCAAAGGTCTTATTGAGCTAGAGAAAACTCTACCACAATATCTGGGTAATATCATTGGAGAAGTTCCTGTTGTTTCTATTGTTGCAGCTTTTAATAGAATTGCAATAACAGTTAGATATAAAAAGGAATTGATTAAAAAAAACGAAGGTTTAGATGAAATTGTAAAAGATTATGTTACAGATTTTTATCCAATTTTCAAAGCTGATAATGTGAAAGTAAAAATCGAAGAGTTGAGAGAAGAGAAAGAAAAACCAACCCCGGAAGAAAAAAAATAATCATTTATAATACAAAAAAAAAGGAGCTGAGATTTTTCTCAGCTCCTTTTTTATTATTTCAAGATCAGAACTTTATTTCCATCGTAATGAACATACTGAACAACGGAGCTGGAGTAAGATACATATATCTATTTCCTGTTAGATAATCATCTTGAAAATCACCATTATCATCATAGTATCCTCTATTATAATCAGATGCTACTCTAGCAGACAAGTAGTTATCATCTTCGTTTAGGATATTATTAAAATCTAGTTTTAGTGATGCATCCATTCCATTTACATTGAAGGCATATTTTATATTAGCACCAAATTCCAAAAATTCAGGTAATTTAGAACTTACTACCGAAGTCGTATCTGCCACAAAATCAGATCCATCATAAATATAATTGCTGTAATATTCATTCTCATAATTTGCATAGTATCCATCCCAGTATTTAGCTGTTACTCCAACTCTCATTTTACCTTCTAATGGTAAATTCTTTATCGTGTAACCTATAGCTCCGTTTGCCATTGTCTCAGGAGAGAATGGAACAACTTTATCAATCATTTCATCAGAATCCATGTCAAATATCTCATCTACATTCATTTTTATCCAGCGATTAGATGAAAGAGTAAGTGAGCTTGCAATATCAAAATTCATTAACTTCAATTTAGTAGACAGTTCTAATCCCTGATGCCTTGCTTCACCAGCATTAAGTGTTAGTCCAACATCATATTCATTTACAACAATAGTTGAATCTGTATCTGCATATTCCTCTGTAACAGGTATTGTAACACTTTCAATCTTATCTTTATAATTACTTATATAGTAATTTGCTTCTACATCAAATATTACACCATCATAGCCCATTCCAAATTCTATTGTATTTATTTTTTCCGGCTTCAGATCACCGTAAAAATGCTCTTCATCTTGATTATAATAATTACCAAGACTATCAATGAATACAATATTCTTCAAATACATTTGATTACCATCAGGTCCATCATATCCGCTGTACCACTCACTTGTACGTGGTTCTTTGTAAGCCAATGAATAATTCGCCATCACGTTAAAATATTTAGAGATATTGTAGTTAATTCCAAATTTTGGAGAGAAAAATGAATAAATTTTGGTATAGTCATCTTTATCAAATTTAAGTGTGGAATCTGCATTTGTCATCTCTTTTGTAGAGAAAAACTGATAACCGGTAGGTTCACCAGTTCCCAAGTCATAGATTTCAATCTTGTTCTCTTCAATATTGGAAGTATAAACAGCATATTGTCCATCTGCCATGACATTAAGGTTAGATAATGGTTTATATTGGAATCTAGCAAAACCAGACATATTTATCACACTTGTTGTATAATCATAAGTGTTCTGCATATTTTCATATATTTCTACTCCACCTTCTCCATCAAAATGTCGAAAATTTTCTTTCTCACCAATATGATTAGCCAGCCAGTTTCTTAATTCTCCACCTAACACCATTTTCACTTGATTGGTTAAATCATGTTGATAATATGTATTCATACCAGCTTGGAAGTGATCACTTATCCTATTATTACGCCAACTATAATTATATCTAGAAGGATCACCAAAGAAGTCTGCTCCATTTCCACTAACAAGAACTCCTTTATAAGATGAACCTACAACCGGTATCGTTCCAAACCAAACGGTATCCTGACCTACAAATTCTTCTACTTCAATACCATATGTTTGATATAGATAGAGTGCATGTTTTCCAAAAACTTGATCTTCCCATTGCTCAGGATCATCTTCATCTAGGAATCCATCGCGGAAATCTATTTCACCAGTATTAATATCAAATTTGTCCTGGCTTAAGTATTTCCCACCACCGTCACCTTTAGTCACAAAAACATTTGTCATCATAATCTGAGTTTCAGAAATATTCCATTCATCACGAATTGAAAATTGTGGTTTGAAATAATAGTTTTCCTGGTAAGAATGATTATTCCTGCTATATGAACGACCAAGAGTATCAAAAAGATCTGGATCAGATTTAAAATATACTTGATTATGCTCTTGAGGAGCTCCTAAAAAGCTGGAGTTAATCGTATGATCACCAATAATATTCTGAGCTTCTAATCCAAAAGAATAGCCATCGTAATTTGTACCATTAAGATAATAATCACCACGTTTTCGTTCTAGCATGATATTGTAGTTAAATTTACCACCAAACAGATTCCCTGAATTGTAACGGGCTAATGCATTATAATTATAGGGGTTATATTCCTCTAATTCTCCTTCGCCATCTGCAGTATCACCATCAGTTGAATATCGTCCATAAGAAGAGCGCACTGTAATTTCTGGTTTCGGTGTTGAACCCATCGTTTCTATATTTAATGAACCACCAAAGGCACCAGAACCGTAAAGTGATGAACCTGCTCCTTTTTGAACTTGTACAGATTTTACATTGGATGCAAGACCTGTCCAATTGCTCCAATATACTTTCTGACTTTCTGGATCATTAACAGGTATTCCATTTATCAATACCTGAATCTTATTTGCCTCAAATCCGCGCATAGTTATTTCTGCGTCGCCTATTCCAGTGGTATTAGCAAATAATCCTGGTACATCTTCAAGAAGCTGTGGCATATCCTGAGTTGTATATTTGTCTGAGATTACTTCCTGATCAATATCTGTAAATGCGATAGGAGTTTCTCGTTTAACTGCTCTATTAGCAGAGACTTTTACTCCTTCAATGTGAATAGCCTTAACTTCCAGTTGGAAATTTGCAATTGCAGTTATATCATTCTTAACTTCAGTTTGCATTGTTTTCTGCTCATACCCCATAAAACGAACATGAACAATATGTTCTCCTGTTGGAATATTCTGCATAAGAAAAGTACCATTTGCTTTTGTATAAGTACCGGTTTGAGAATTCTCAAGAAACACTGATACACCTTCTATTGGCTCACCTGTTTTTACATCAGTGATTCTTCCGGCAATTTTCCCAGTTTGCGCAAATAAACAAATTGGGAGTAAAAAGAGTATTAAAATAAATATTTGTATCGTTTTTTTCATGTGACCCTCCTTAATATTTTAAATGGATTTACAATTTGCATTATTTGTATGTCAAGTAGATTAATATTTTGAGTAAAAAAAAGTAGGCTTCATATATAGAAGCCTGAATAATAAAAGAGAGTGCAAGTATATAAAGATGGCGGCGACCTACTCTGCCACTCCGTCGCCGGAGCAGTACCA
>CAXCCM010000031.1:0-13894 GCA_963981005.1 uncultured bacterium
TGGAGTTATCCCATTTTCAAAATCAGCTGATCATATCGGTTTCTTCACTCAAGATTTGAAGGGAAGCGAAATTGTTGCTTCAATTCTATGTGACAATTGGGATAATGACCTTCCAGAACTTAACAGAAAACCTATCTTGGGAATTCCGGAAGGAAAATATCTACAGCAAGCATCACCGGAAATTCTCTCAACTTTTTGGAAAGTTGTAGATAATTTAAAACAAAAAGGATATATTATTAAATCCATTACAACTTTTAATAATATTGATGAGATCAATGATAAGCATAAGTTGATGAGTGCTGCAGAATTCGCAGAAGTTCACAAAGATTGGTTTAACAAATATGGAAATAAATATCATCAAGCTTCAATTGATCTGATAAAAAGAGGTAGAGATATTCCTTTAGAAATTTTGGATAATGCAATAAAAGGCAGAACTCAACTCCGTGAAGAACTGGAACAATTACAGAAAGAAAATGGAATTGATCTTTGGTTATCTCCTTCTTCTGTAACCACTGCTCCTCATGGTTTAGATTCTACAGGAGATCCAGCAATGAACCTTCCATGGACTTATGCAGGTGTTCCAACGTTATCTATTCCCTTTGGACTTTATAATGAGTTACCTTTTGGAATTCAATTTGCAGGAAATTATAATAAAGATGAAAGTTTATTTAAATTGGTGAAAGATGTATTATAATGAGAATCTAATATCGAAAAACAAGAAATTTGCAAGAAGAATCAGGGGCAAAGAACTTCCAAAAAACAGTTTTTCCTTGCCAATGAATTATATTCATTTTCTTTTTGCGATAATTAAAATGTAAATTTATTAATTATGGTACTAATGAATATTAATTCATTAGATTGATGTGTTAAACAAAAAGAAAGGAGTTTTCATGAAAGATCTTAACGGTAAAAATTTTGTTCTTGGTTTTCAACACATGTTCGTAATGTTTGGTGCTACGGTTCTTGTACCGCTTATTACAGGACTTGACGTAGGTGTAACACTATTCGCAGCAGGTATTGGTACACTATTATTCCACTTCCTTACTAAGTTTGAAGTACCTGTGTTCTTAGGTTCATCTTTTGCATTTATCCCTGGCATTATTGCAGTAGCAACTGCTGAAGGTGGTTCATTACCTGAGGCATTAGGTGGTATTGTTATTGCCGGTTTGCTGTATGTTGTAGTAGCTTTTATTTTTAGATTTATCGATGCACAAATTCTACACAAAATCCTTCCTCCATTTGTAACAGGTCCAATAATCGTTTTAATCGGTTTGATATTAGCTCCAGTAGCTATTAATAATGCTAATGGTACGTATGCCGCAGGTGTTGTGGAAGCTATTGGTGTTAATGGATGTTGGTTAGTTGCATTATTTACATTTGCAGTTGCAGTTTTCGTAAAAGTTTTCTTTGAGAAAACAGGAGCAAAATTATTATCCATGCTTCCAGTTCTTATAGCTTTAATTGCTGGATACGTATTATCAATCATCCTTGGAATTGTAGATTTCACAGTAGTAAAAGAAGCGGCTTGGTTTGGTCTTCCAAAATTTTCTTTACCTGTATTTACAACACGCTCAATTTCTATTATTGTTCCAATTGCAATTGTTACAATTGTAGAACATTTTGGTGATATATTAGCTATTGGAAATGTTGTTGGAAAAGATTTTATTAAAAAGCCAGGTATCCACAAAACATTATTAGGTGATGGTCTTGCAACATCTCTTTCTGCTATGATCGGTGGTCCTGCAAATACAACTTATAGTGAAAACACAGGTGCAGTTGCACTTACAGGAAATTATAATCCTATCATCATGAGAATTGCTGCTGTATGTGCTGTAGTGCTTTCTTTTGTACCTAAATTCACTTCAATAATCAGTACGATTCCTGGTCCTGTTATTGGTGGTATTTCAATTCTTTTATTCGGTATGATCTCATCTATTGGTATTAAGAATATGGTTGATCATAAAGTGGATTTCACAAATGCAAAGATACTTATGATAACAGCTGCCATGCTTGTTCTTGGTTTAGGTGGAGCTAAATTTGCTTTTGGAAATTTCCAATTAGAAGGTTTAGGTCTCGCTGCAATAGTTGGTGTTCTTATGAATCTTATCTTAAATTTCGGTGAAATAAAAAAGAAAAATTAGAGTTAACTATTTATAGAAACAAAATAGCCATTTCCTTTTTGGGGAAATGGCTATTTCTATTTCGAATCTATTTTATCAAAATCACTTTCTTTGATTCTTTTATAGTCCAGATTTAATTCTGTAATCAAAAATAAACTCCTAAATGTAGAATTGCCATCCTGCTATTGCAGAATGGCAAATATCTGGTGGGCCCAAGAGGAATCGAACCTCTGACCGTCCGGTTATGAGCCGGAAGCTCTACCAACTGAGCTATAGGCCCCACTTAATAAATTTAAGACTGTAAAAACAAATTTACCCGATTTTATGTCAAGAATTTCCTAGTGTATAAATTATTTAACATTAAAGTTCTCAATGAACTTTTCCAGAACATGACTTCTTGTAGGATGACGCAGCTTGCGAAGAGCTTTATCTTCTATCTGACGAATTCTTTCACGTGTTACACTAAAGATATTTCCAACCTCTTCTAATGTTCTATGATATCCATCATCGATTCCAAAACGTAATCTTATAACTCTTTCTTCACGTGAAGTAAGTGTTCGCAATACATCATCTACTTGCTTCTTAAGAAGGGTTCTTTCTGCCATTCTTTCTGGAGAAATTGTAGATTTATCTTCAATGAAATCCCCTAGCAAACTATCTTCATCTTCATGTCCGATTGGATTATCCAACGAAACTGGTTCTTTTGTAATAGCCAAGATACTTTTGATCTTTTCAACTGGAAGATCAAGTTCTACAGCGATTTCTTCAGGGTATGGTTCTCTACCTAATTTCTGCAGCAGCTTCCTACTTGCTCTTTTAACTTTGTTTATAGATTCGATCATGTGAACAGGAATTCGAATTGTTCTAGCCTGATCAGCGATAGCTCTTGTTATAGCTTGTCGTATCCACCAAGTTGCATAAGTACTGAACTTGAAACCCTTGCGATAATCATATTTTTCTACTGCACGCATCAGCCCAGTATTACCTTCCTGAATTAGATCAAGAAAATCTAAACCACGATTATTATAACGTTTTGCGATACTAACAACAAGACGAACATTGGCTTCTATCATATCGTTCTTAGAACGTTCTTTCATCTTTTCGCCACGTTCGATCTCATCTAAAAGATCTACCATTTCATCAGCCGTCATGCGTGTTTCAAGCTCAACACGACGAATTTTTCTTCTAGCATTTTTAATCTTACGTAACGTCTCTATAAATACATCGGGTTCAATTTTGGTCTCTTCAAAAACCAGTTTATAATCTTCTTCAGATTTATTGGCCTTTCTACCAAAAGTACAGATTTCATCTAGAGAATATTTTCTGATCTTAGAGAGATGTGTAATGCTTTTCTGGCTATCTTTAATACGATCAACTAAACTTCGAATACGATAAACCATTCTTTTAAGAAGTTTCTCGTTATACTTCAGATTCCCGAAGATCTCAATCAGTTTAATTCTTTGTTTTTCAATCAGTTCCTGATCTAGTAAGTGATTATCTTCATCAATATCACTACTGTCTATCATCTCACCAATCTTCTCAAAAATTGCTTTTGTTTCTCTAATGACATGTTCAAATTCGTTAACAAGATTAGCTTCCTGAGATTTATCCATCCAGGTTCCGTATTCGATCTTGAATATCTGATCGATTTTCACTCTTTTCTCGCGATAACGATGTATGAAATTTTCCATCTCACGAAGAGTACTTCCACTTTTAAAAATATTTTTATTAATATGTTGCTGACCACTCTCGATCTTCTTTGCGATCCTTACTTCACCCTCTCTATCCAGAAGTGGAACACGTCCCATTTCTCCAAGATACATTCTTACAGGATCATCATAATACTTCCTATTACGGAACTTTTTTGTTGCTCTTGTTTTCTTGAGAGAGATCTTCTTTTTCGTTACTTTTTTCTGTGTTTCATCAATGAGCTCGATACCTTCTTCTACAAGGTCAGTAATGATCTGCTCGATCTTATCTAGAAAGATCGGATTATTTGGCAGGACAGCATTGATCTGTTTGAAAGTTAGCAGATCATTGTTTTTCCTACCCGTTTGAACCAGCTTTTTTACACACTCGTTATAACTAAGCATTTAGTCTCCTTAGTACAAAGTTTTTCTCACCACTTTTTTATTTATTTTTAATATTTCTTTTTTTAACTCGCTTTTTTTCACGAACAGCTCTCTATTGGTTGGATCATTTATTATTTCATCATTTATTGCCTTTAATTTCAGATGAAATTTCCTTGTTTTAAGAGCAATTATTGCATCATCAATTGTTTGTGCAGGAGGGTCAGACATAGAGAGTTCAGTAAGCAAATTTCTAATATCTTCTTCCATTATCTTGCTTATTAAAGCAGGAATATTATCCATATCTTCTATTTGCTCCGACATTATTTTATAAATTTTTCTATACTTTTCAGTTAAAAAGTAACTCGAATCTATCTCTTGCGCAACTTTTTTATATAATGATTGGTTATTAATAATTAATAATATAATATCACGCTCTTCTGTAAATTGTTCCATTTTTGGAACTTCCGTAGTTTCCTGTTCTTTTTTGAACGTTCTTCTTTTTTTTCTTATTTTGGAAGATACTGCATGCCCGGATAATCCAAAGGTTTCTGTAATATCTTGTATAAGCAGTTCTTGGGCTACTTCATCTTCAATTTCATTTAGGATATCAAACAATACAGAAAGCTTACCTTTTTTATCAACACCTATTACATCATCATCTTTCAAAAATTCAGCTATTGGTTTAGCTTTATCTATCATCTTCTGCATACTAGCTGCACCATTATTTCTAATATAACTATCTGGATCGTGTTCTTCCGGTAAACCGATGATTTTCACGTTACATCCTTTACCCAGCACTCTTCCAGCAGCACGAATAGCAGCTTTCCTACCTGAGCCATCTCCATCGTAAAGCATATAGATGTTTTCGGTAAATCTGCTTAAAACGCTTATTTGAGAATCGGTGAGTGCAGTACCTAAAGAAGCAACTGAATTTGTATAGCCATTTTCATAAAGCCTTAAAAAGTCTGTATATCCTTCACAAATAAGCACATGATCCTTTTTAGAAATTGTATATTTTGTATCGAAAAGACCATAAAGTTCATTCCCTTTTGTATAAACATCTGTTGTTGGTGAATTTATATATTTTCCACCCAATTTATCTTCATTCAGTTTTCTTCCACCAAAAGCTACAACTTTACCGGAAGCTGAATGGATTGGAAACATTATTCTATCTCGGAATAGATCGGTATTTTTTGCTGTAAATAATCCAGTTGTTGGTAAAATTTTTTCGTTGATATCATTTTTAAGCAAATAATTCCGTAATCCCCCAAACGAATCTAGAGCAAATCCTAATTTGAATTTTTTTATGGTTTCATCTGTAATATCCCTTTCTGCCAGATATTCTAATGCACTGCTTCCATGTTCAACTAAATTTTTATAGAAAAATCCTGTGGTAAGTTCATAAATTTTATAGATTAAATCTCGTTTTGAATCCTTGTTCTTGCTTTGCATAGATTGCTTCACAGTAATTCCTGCACGTGAGGCAAGTTTTCTTAGAGCTTCTGGAAATGATATTTTTTCAAAATCCTGAACATAAGTAATTACATTCCCACCTTTTCCGCAACCGAAGCATTTATAGATCTGCTTTTGGGGGCTAACAACAAAAGAGGCTGTTTTTTCATCATGGAACGGACAGCGAGCTTTAAAGTTGCTACCAGTTTTTTTTAGAGGAATGTAACTATTTATTACATCAACGATATCATTTCTTTCAAGAATTTCATCTATAAGATGTTGATCCATTATATCCTCCTACTCCTTGATCTTAACAACGGTTACACCACTTCCACCAGCTTCGGGTGGAGGTGTGAAAAACTCTTCAACATTTCTATTTGTCCGCAAGTAGTTTCTTACTTTAGAACGTAATACCCCAGTTCCTTTTCCATGCACGATCCTTATCATGAAAAGTCCGTTCACAACCGCATTGTCAATAAAAGTTTCAATTTCCGGAAGAGCCTCATCAAATCTAAATCCCAAGATCTTAAGTTCCATTTTTGCATTGCTTTTAGGAACGCTAATCAGCTTTTTCCTTAAAGATTTATTCACTTTCTTTTCTGTTATTAAATATAGCCTGTCAGAAGTTGTATTCAAGAAAATTCCATCCATATCAACTTTAATATTCTTTCCTGAAATCTCAGTTATTTCGCCTTCCATTTCCATCTCTTTAAGCCAGACTTTCATTCCAATTTTGGGAGTACTAACAGATTCACGTGAGATTTCTGAAAGTTTTTCTTCTTCACTGCTCAGATCACGATTAAGCTGTGTAACCTTTTTCAGGGATTTTTCAAATTTATCTTTTTTCTCTTTTTTGTTGGATTGCTTAATATCCTTAATTTCCAAGTTCAATTCTTTCTGCATAGAAGTAAGGAATTCACGAGCATCGCGAATTGATTTTTTCTTGATCTCTTTTTTATCTATTTCCAATGATTCTATCTGATTTTGATGCTCATTTATCTTCTGATTTAACAGTGCTGTTTTTAATTCAAATTGATATAATTGTCGTGATAATGATTTTTTTTCTTCCGACATTTTTTTTATTAATTCTGTTAATTCTACATTTTGCTTGCCCGTTAAGTTTTTTGCTCTTTCAATAAGATCTTTCTGCAAGCCAAGTCTGGCAGCAACTTCAATCGCAAAACTATTTCCGGGTAAACCAAGTTTAAATTGATAAGTTGGTTTATGTTTTTCAGGATCAAATTGCATTGCTGCATTTATGCATTTTTCATGCTTCTCTGCAAAAACTTTAAGTGATGTATAATGCGTACTTATAACACCAACTGCACCATTTTCTGCCAAGTTTTCTAAAATTGCCTGAGCCAAAGCAGAACCTTGTTCAGGGTCTGTTGCAGCACCAATCTCATCAATTAGCACAAGCATATTAGATTTTGTATCTTCTGTCATTTCACGAATATTTTTTATATGGGAAGAGAATGTACTGAGAGCATTTTCTAACGACTGACTATCCCCTATATCTGCAAAAACAGAATTAAATGAACCAATAACACTATGAGGATCTGCTGGGATTGGTAGACCGGATTTTGCCATCAATGTTAATAACCCAACTGTTTTTAGGGTTACTGTTTTCCCACCAGTATTAGGGCCAGAAACTAATAGCAGATTATAATCAAATCCAAGTTCAAGGTCAAAAGGAATAACGTCATCAAATTCATCAAAAGTGAGTATGAGAAGTGGATGTCTGGCGTTTTTTAGTTTTATTTGCGGTTTTTCTGAAAGTATAGGTTTTTCTGCTTTTAGTCTATTTGCCAAACGAGAAGATGCAAAGAAAAAATCCATCTCTTGAAGATATGTTATTTCTTTTAATAATATACTTTTATGTTCAATTATAATTTCTGTATAATCTTTAAAGATTTGGAAGATTTCTTGTTTTTCTTCACTGGAGACAAGCTCAAGATCATTATTCAAACTCACTATTTCTTGAGGCTCCATATATATTGAAGATTTACTAGAAGATCGTCCATGTACAATTCCCGGAACAAATGTGGATGCTCCCTCTTTAATAGGTATTACATATCTGCCGTCACGTTGTGTAACAATATTATCGTGCAAAAAATTACTAGTTGAAAGTGATTCTACTTTTCTATTAATTGTGGAAACCAGATTTTTTCTCACTCGCTTTTTCTTTCTGCGAATGGATGCTAAAGCAGAAGATGCATTATCTTTAACTTCACCATCACTTTCAAAGATCTGATTAAATCTTACTTCGATATCATCAAGTGGAATTATCCGGCTTATGAATTTCAAATATTGTGGATGATCTTCTAATTCATCAGTACTTTTTGAAATTCTATTTGCTGTTGAAACATTAAAGTATATTTGTTGGAATTCTTCGAAATTGTAAGTTTGATGCTGTTGCTTTGAAATTATTTCTTTGATATCAGAAATGTTTTCAAAATTATGTGAGATACCTTTTTTTAGTAATAGCTGAATCTCTGATGCTAACTCCAACTTTTGTGTGATCTCAGATATTGAAGACATTGGTTGCAAATTAGACGCCATTCTGCTTCCAAGAACAGAATGACATTCTTGCCCAAGGAAATCCTTGATCTTGTTATACTCAAGTTGGTTATGTGAATTCATTTATTTGGTTGTTTTATCTTTAATTAGCTTCTCTATTTTTTCAGTATTCTCATCAATATCCTTTCCAACACTTTGTATTTTCTCTTTTAATCCAGGATATTTTAACTCTATTTTATCTGTTGCAATACGAATATTATTTGCAATTGTTGAAGAAGATGTGAAATTTCGAATTTGTTTTTCAAAAGGCAACAAATTAAGTAATAGCAAAACAATTGCGATTATCATTGTTCCATTAAAAACTCCAAAAAATGCACCTAATAGTCTATCTAACCACTTTAAATGCAGAAATTCAATAACCATTTGCAATATTTTTATAGTAAGTTTAGCAATCAAAACAATTACTACAGCAATCAATATATAAGAACAAATGATAGCAATAAGTTCACTCAAACCTAATTTTACCATCAGTATACCCTTAAAGATATGTCCGCTTTTAGCAATTAGTATAACAATTACAATTAAACTGATAAGACTTATAGCGCTTCTAATAAAACCTTTTGTTAGTCCATGAAATAGTAGAACTAACAAAAAAATACCGAGGATAATATCTAGAATATTCATTTTCCATCCTTTGCTTCATTAAACTTTTTTTTAGATAAAAAGGGGGAGATAGCTATCTCCCCCACAAATAATTTAAATTTTATTGATTTCTGATCAGTTTTGCAAATCTCGTCTGACGAATGCACTTAAACTTTTACCATCTACATTACTGCCGAGTTTCTCTTTGAGATATTTCATAACAATTCCCATATCTTTCATAGATTCGGCATTAAGATGTGCAATAGCTTCACTGACCTCTTTTTCTAATTCAGCCCCAGAGAGCTCTTCCGGTAAATACACCTTGATGATCTTTATCTCTCTGTTTTCGATCTCTGCAAGTTCCGGACGCTTCCCCTGTATATAAAGTTCAGCAGCTTGTTGTCTTTGCTTTACCTGACCTTTGAATACAGAAATAATCTCTTCATCAGAAAGCTCTTTCTTTAATTCTAACTCCTGATATTGAACAGCAGATTTCAATGCACGAAGAACTTTTAAAGTATCTTTATCCTTCTCTTGCATTGCTTTTTTTAGATCAATATTAATTCGTGTGAGCATATCTTTATGAAAAACGTCTCTGTTTTCTAAGACGTTTCATAGCCTTTCTTACTTGATCATTTTTCTCTTTTTTGCGAACTACACTTGGCTTTTCGTAATATTTATTCTTCTTAACATCAGATAAAAGACCAGCTCTTTCGCAAGACTTTTTGAATCTTCTAAGTAACACTTGAAAAGACTCACCACTTTTAGCAATAACTTTTGGCAAAGAAATCACCCCCCGTTTATTTATATGAAATTCAAAAATCTGAGTATCACTTATCCTGTCAAGCCTAAATATATTGATATGAATAATTTATAAATACAATTTTAAGATAGCACACACTGCTTGCAATCAAGAGCTTTTTGAATGTACATTAAATCCACTTAATTTATTGATTTCCAAAAAAAAGCTTGAATAAATATCAATGATTTTAGTTATTGCACAAACTATAAAAAATATATGAAATATATTTGGAGGAAATAGAATGTTAGAAGGACTTAGAAGACACGCATCATGGATAGTAGTTGTGATAGCTGCTGTATTTATTCTATCAATGGCAATTGGTGGAATTAGCAGTATCTTCATAACAAAACCATTTGTAGGAAGTATTGCAGGTGAAAAGGTCTATCCGAATGACTTTAGCGAGTATTTGCAAAGAACTTATGCCGGGTATGCACAGCAAAATCCTGAAAAGGAAATTGATGAGCAAACAGCAAAGCAACTTAATGATCAAACATGGGACCAGCTTATTCAACAAACTCTATTTGATAAAGCTTTAAAAAAGCGTCGTATAAAAATTACTGATGATGATGTTATTGAAGGATTAAAAAATCCATCTGAAGAATTCACATCAATTCCTCAATTTCATACTGATGGGATATTTGACTATTCAAAATATGAAACTATGCTTATGGAGAATCCTGAATTTGCAAACTATGCTGAAGGTAGAATTAGGGGAACGCTTCCGTATGAAAGACTTTTTGAAGATGTAAAATCTGAAGTTATAGTTACAATTGAAGAAGTTGAGCAACAGTACATTGATGATAATAATCTTGCTGATGCTGACGTGATTTTTTTTAATCCTAGCAAAATAAAAGAAGTGGAAGTTACAGAAGAAGATCTACAGCAATATTACGAAGAAAATAAAGAAGATTACAAAAAAGATCCAGCCAGAAAGCTTAAATATGTAGCTGTAAATCTCGAGCCAAGTGAAGTTGATAAGAAAATTGTAAAAACAAAAGTTGATTCAATATATAATCTTGCAATTAGCGGTAAAAATTTTGCTGAACTTGCAATACAATATTCACAAGGTCCATCTGCTCCACAAGGCGGAGATCTTGGATATTTTACAAGAGGGAAAATGGTTCCTACTTTTGAAGAGGCAGCATTCCAATTGAAAAAAGGTGATATCAGTGACCCGGTAAAAACACAATTTGGTTGGCATATAATCAAGCTTATCGACAAAAGAACCAAAAATGGAGCAGAAGAGATCCAGGCAAGTCATATTCTTATTGAAGAAAAAGCTTCTGAAGCTACAAAAGAAAATTTAGATGTTGTGATTAATGATATGTACGAAAAAGCTGAAGATACAAACTTAGAAAAAGCTGCAGAAGAACTTGCTTATGAGATTACCGAATCTAAAGAGTTCTACGAATCTTCACAGTATATAGCTGGTATAGGTAGAAATAAAGAACTTGTTAAATTTGCTTTTGATAATAAAATTGGGAAATTAAGTGAACCAATTCTTAAGGATGATGGCAACTATATCCTTTGTGAAGTTTCTTTTATTATTGGTGAACATTTTCAAGAATTTGAAGATGTAAAAAAACGAGTTGAAAATTCGGTGAAGAAAGAAAAGAAGAAAGATATTTCTAAAGCAAATGCTCAAGAATTTGCCAATAAATTTGAAGCTGATAATTACTTGAAGAATGCTGAAGCTGAAGGATATGAAATTGTAGAAGCATTGAATGTGAAAATTGACAACACGTTTAAAATGATTGGAAAAGATGAAGTTCTTAACGAAGCGATTCTTGCCAAAGAAGTTGGTGAATACACAGAAGTAATAAGTGGTGAGAGGGCTTCCTATATTGCTTTTATTAAAGTACGTACTCAACCGAATATGGATGACTTTGAGAAAGCTCAAGAAAAACTAATGGCAGATGCACAAACTACAGCAGAAGATACTCACCTTAATGAATGGTATGAAAAATTAAAAGAAGATGCAAATATCATTGATAATAGAAGTGAATTTTATAATTAGTATTTTTCTAATTTGTTAATAAAATATTAAGCGGGTTTTTAATAACCCGCTTTTTTTATAATTTAAAACCGTGAGGCAATAATTCTGCAATAGTTGTTTCAAATTTATCTGTTAAGGAAACTATTGTAATTTTAAGATCGGAAGAAAATTCTGATATGACCTGACGGCATGCACCACAAGGATAGAATAATTCATCTGTTTTTGAAAATATTACAAGCTCAGAAAATTTTGTTTCTCCTTCCGAAACAGCTTTAAAAACAGCTGTTCGCTCAGCGCAATTTGTTAAACCATAAGATGAATTTTCCACATTGCATCCAGTAAATATTTTCCCTGATTCTGAAAGTATTGCAGCTCCAACTTGAAATCCAGAATATGGAACATAAGCATTCTCTGCTACACTCTTTGCTGCTTCTATTAATTTTTGCTTCATTTTATAACTCCTCATTCAACTATCAAAAACCAGCTTTTGCTAAAGTATTGTAAAGTGATTTTTCTTGTTCAAATTATTATTGCAATAAATATTTTGACATTTATTGTTATAATTTCATTTGTATTTTCATAATTAATGGAGAATATAAATGGAAAAAACAATCAATCCAAGAATCAAAATATGCTGCATTAGCAGTATTGAAGAAGCTAAGATTGCTATTAAAATGGGAGCATCAGCATTAGGATTGGTTTCAGAAATGCCGAGTGGACCTGGTGTGGTCTCAATGGATACAATAAAGTTAATAGCAGCTTCAATTCCTCCACCGATAGCAACATTTTTGTTAACTTCTAAACAGAGTGTAAATGAAATTGTTGAACAACACAAAATCTGTAAAACTAGCACAATACAAATCTGTGATACTTTAACAATTGGAACACACAGAGACCTTAAAAATGCACTCCCGGGAATTGCAATCGTTCAAGTAATTCATGTAAATGGTGATGAAAGCATAAACGATGCATTGGCAATTCAAAAGGATGTTGATGCAATTTTATTGGATTCTGGAAATCAATCTAAACAAATTAAAGAATTAGGTGGAACAGGAAGAATACATAATTGGGAAATTAGTTGTAAAATTCGAGAGCAGCTTGATGTTCCAATATTTCTAGCAGGCGGGATAAATCCGGACAATATTGTTGAGGCAGTGAACCAAGTTAATCCTTTTGGAATAGATCTTTGCAGTGGTGTGAGAACTGATGGAAAGCTTGATGAAATAAAATTACAAAAATTATTTAGCAATATAATAAGGGGTTAAAAATGAAATATATTGGAGGGCATGCAAGTGCTGCAGGTGGAGTAGAAAATGCACCACTCAATGCAAAAGCAATAGGAGCAAAAGCGTTTGCTCTTTTCACGAAAAATCAAAGACAATGGTTTTCTAAACCACTAACCGAAGAAAACATTAAATTGTTTAAAGAGAATTGCCAGAAAGAAGGTTTTTCACCAGAGCACATTTTACCTCACGACAGCTATCTCATAAATCTTGGACATCCCGAAAATGAAAAACTTATAAAATCACAAAAAGCATTTTTAGATGAATTGCAGCGCTGCGAACAGCTCGGGCTCAAATATCTTAATTTTCATCCTGGATCACATCTAGGACAATTTTCGGAAGATGAATGTTTGCAAACTGTATCGGAATCAATAAACTGGGCTCTTTCAAAAACAGAGTCTGTAACTGCTGTGATTGAAAATACTGCCGGACAAGGCAACAATGTTGGATACAAATTTGAGCATCTAGCAAAGATCATTGAAAGGGTTAATGACAAATCTAGAATTGGTGTATGTATTGATACTTGTCATGCTTATACTTCTGGATATGATCTTCGGACAGGAGAAGCATTTACAGAAACTTTTGCACAATTTGAAAAACTGGTTGGATTCCAATACTTAAAAGGAATGCACATTAATGATAGTAAAAAAGAGTTGGGAACGCGAGTTGACAGACATGAAAGTATTGGTAAAGGATTTATCGGAATAGATGCCTTTAGATTATTAATGAGCGACAGCAGATTTGATGATATTCCATTAATTTTAGAAACACCTAATTCAGAAATCTGGGCAGATGAAATAAAATTACTTTATGGTTTTGTGGAGTAGAGACAATTATCCTTAATCGTCCGATTGTTATTCAGTAAATTCCGAGAATTGATCCTACATTTACTTGCTTTTGGTCAGTTTAACAAGTATGTCATGCCGAAGCTTGTTTCATCCTGAGCTTGTCAAATGACGAAGACAGGTACTAATCTATTCAAATATTGCTTCTACAAATTCGTTAAC
>CAXCCM010000032.1:0-13668 GCA_963981005.1 uncultured bacterium
AATAAACAAAATATTACAATTGATGTAAATCCGATGAAACGATTATTAGATGTATTGCGTGAGGATTTTGATCTACTTGGAGCAAAAGAGGGCTGCGGCGAGGGTGAATGCGGCGCTTGTACGATCCTACTTGATGGTAAGCCTGTAACAAGCTGTATTACTAATGCAATCCACGCTGAAGGAAAGGAGATCGAGACAGTAGAAGGAATTTCCCAGACAGAATTAGGTAAACTGATCATTGATTGTTTCGATGAGACAAATGCAGTTCAATGTGGATTTTGTTTCCCCGGATTTTTTATGAGTTCCTACAATTATATTAAAACTGATGGAGAAAGAAATCTTGATAAAATAAAGAAAGCACTGTCCGGAAATATTTGCAGATGTACCGGATATAAGAAGATATTTGAATCTGTGATGCTGGCTTGTGAAAGAGCAAATTAGATTTTTCTTGGGAATGAAAATTGCAACATTATTAACTAATTAAAAAATGAAGGTAATTAGCATGAAATTTATTAAGCCAAAAGATATAGATAATCTTTATGAAACACTAGAGAATGGTGAACAGCAATATTTGCTGGCTGGTGGAACAGATATAAATGTACAGATAAATAACGGTACTATAAGAGATCCGAATATTGTTTATATTAGTCATTTAAAGGAACTTTCGGGGATCAAAGAAAAAAACGACCATATATATATTGGCTCTACAACCAGTTTTAAAGATGTTATCGAGTCGCGCATTATAAAAAAATATCTACTTCTAGTTCATAATTCATTACAGAATTTTGCTTCTCCATTAATTCAGACTTCAGCCACAATTGGTGGTAATATTGCCAATGGTTCTCCAACTGCCGATGTAATTCCAATATTACTAGTTCTTGATGCTAAACTTATTATCTGTTCAAAATCAAATACACATGAGGTTTTATTGAAAGATTTTTTTACAGGTTACAAAAAGAATGTAATGAAGAACAATGAACTTATTACGAAAATTGTTATCGATAAAAATGCTGAGGCAAAACAGCAAACTTTTTATAAAAAAGTAGGGTCTAGAAATTCACTGGCAATTGCCAAAGTTTCTGTTGCTGGAGTTAAAAAAGTATCACACGAGAAGATAGAAAATATTAAAATTGCAGTGGGTAGTCTTACTGAATATCCCCGCAGATTATTCGAAGTTGAAAAATATGTTACCGGAAAAAAATTAACCGAAATTGATTTTGAAAAAGTGGAAGAATTACTTAGCACTGAGATCACACCAATATCTGATCTGCGTTCAGACAAAGAGTACAGATATCATGTTTGTGTAAATTTGATCCGCACATTTTTGAATGAATAATAGTAATTACTACTTGCTTTTAGATTCAATACAAAATAAAATATTCTAATAAATAGAGGAATTAAACATGGCCAGAAATAATTATTCGTATGAGAAATATCAAAGAGAACAAGCAAAGAAAAAAAAGAAAGAAGCAAAACGCCTGAAAAAGTTAAATAGAGCTTTAGGTATTGAAGAAGAAAAGCCGGAAGGTATCAGCGAAGATGTAGAAACTGCTGATGAGGACACAAAAACTACTGTTGATGAATAAGTAGTTTCTTCTAATATTCTAACTACTCAAAATCTCCAATGCTATACTGATTTCAACGAAGAATGTTGATATAATACTATAATTATAATTCATTCTAAAAATTATATACCCAACATTTTTTATTTCTCTAACTGTCCACTCTCGAACATATTCCGCACACTATCGAACACACCAACAAACCATTAATTTCTCGTAACGCTTTATGCTCCATATTCTTACACGTTTGGCACGCCGATTGCTATATTGTATTGCAGAATAGCGTGGAGGTAAAGAAAATGAAAACTAAAAACTTAATTCAAAAGTGGAAAGAAGAAAAAAAGAGAAAACGTTTCTTAAGATCATAGCCTTAATAATGGCTGATTATAACCTGAGTAATAAAGGAGGAAAAAATGAGGGTCTTAATTGTTGTTTTAATTATGATGGTTAGTTTAAATCTAACTGCATTATCTAAAGCTCGCTCTGTAAATTCAAGTACTATTCTTAGAGAGAATCTTTCTAATAAGATCTCTGTTATGGAGAGAAACATACCTTTTACAAAATCCATTAGAACTAAGTATGAAATTAAACCGGGCGAAAAATTAAATATTTATAATCCTAGTGGATCTGTAAAATTTGTAGGTTGGAACAAAAACTATGTGAAGGTTACTGCTATTAAAAGAGTTTATATAGATTCTTACGATCTAAGTAAGATCCACATGGTTTTGAGTACATTAAAAGGTTTAAATATTAAAACTGTAAATTTATCGGATGATACACAAGCGAGAATTGATTATATCATTAATATCCCAATGAATACTTCAATTGGTAATGTTACATCTAGAGGAAATATTAAATTTAAGAATCTTCCGGATTATGTAGTAACTGATATCCGCAGATTAGCAAATAGATAAATTACATAAATAATCTTGAAAGAGTTTTTTACAAAACGTCTACCAGTTTAACTCTTTCAAGGTTTCTTTAACATTTTGCTTAAACAAACTTGGAATTGTTAAATCTAAAAAGTTCCTGAACGAAACGATTCCAAGGTTCACGTAAGAAGCGATTGAAAGATTTTTTCTTATTCCTTAGGACTATACTGCCGTTTAAGCCATCTACTCAATCCGTCTAAACCCGGGAATAACACCCGTTCCGTAATATTTGCTTGATCAAGTTTATCACGAATTTCCCACTTTAACTCTTTTGGAATAATTATTTTCATCCAAATCTCTGGATATTTTTTAAGCCATTCATCCATTGCAGATTGCGGATTAGATGAAATTGAGAAAAAAGCAAATTGGTTAATAAATCTGTCATCAATAGAAGGTGGTTCAATAAAAAGTGTAAAATCATCCTTAGAAAGATTCGTAAGATCACTCAAAGTATTCACATGATCCAGCAGAATTTTACTAGTAAAAACATTAGCTCCTTCTTCTTGCAACTCGTTGCTTAACACCTTAGGAACATTCTTATTAACCTCAATATAATCCACCGCCCAAATAGCACCGTCAACATCAAATTTCTCAATATTCTCAGTAGCAAAATGCATTGCAACATAGGGTGAATATGTCCAATCCATTAATCTTGTTGGAAGCCCATGATGTTGAGCAACAGAGAGCCAGTGCCACATAGAGTCTCGTTCCACAACATTTTGGTGAGCGTATTTACTAAAGTTTCTTATCAGATGATTTTCTAGTTGAGAATAATCTCCACCCAGCCGCATAAGAGTTGTTTCTAATTTATATTCACAATCAGATAAACCCCTAAAAGCATATTTGGAACGATACCTACCGATCCTTGGATTCCAAGAATTCTCGAATAATTTCTCCTGTAAATCATTCCAACTTTTAATTATATATTCATTCATGTTAAAAATCGAATCCCGCTCCGATTGCAAAAATTGGAGCCATTCCAAAAGATCCATATTGCTGACTTGCCATTTCAACCCCAACTTCTGGTCTGAAATACAGTGGACCAAGTTCAAGTGATAATCCACCCACAAACCCAAATCTATTTAGCATAAATGCTTCATCAATATCAGCTTCAACTATAGAAATAAAATCTGCACTGTACCTTGCCATTCCGGTTACTGCTAAAGCACTTCCCACTCTGTACGTTGCCAAAAATGGAAGTTCAAATCCGTAGGAATTTATCTCAGCGAGTTCAATAGTATTTTCATCTTCTTCATCATCAGATTCCGTTGTTACAAATGTCATTCCAGGCATTATTGCAATTGCTGCTTTTTCGCTCTCGTATGGTAAACGATATTTTAAATATACTTTAGAGCCAACTCCACCCAAAGATACCCAAACTTTACCATTAATATCTATATTGTCAGCAAGCCCGATACCTGCTTTCATTCCATAAACAGGTAAAGAAAGTAAACCAGCAGCATCAAAAGCTGTTTCTTCATTTGGTTCGATACTTGTAATGATCATTGTAGAAGTTAGATCTAAACCATAACCATATTCAACTCCAAATTTTGGGTGCCCCGGTTCTACCGTTTCCGCTGTTTCCATCATCGAAGTATTCATTACAGCGCAACCAGATAAAAACATCATCAACACTACAATATACAAACCTATCTTTATCATAACAATCTCCTTTGTTTATCCCGATACTTGGGAATTATTCATCATCAATTTTAATATGCTTAATGAAATTCTCTGCAGAATTCTGCTCAAATCTTAACCTGTATCTTGGGTCAAAAGACCTATTCTCACTATCGCGTAACTCTAAATGCAAATGGGAAGGTTTCCCACTGTTACGAATATTTCCGGTAAGTCCCGTAAGACCCACAACAGTATTTCTATCAACAGTTTGGTTAAGCTCTACAAACACTTCATTTAGGTGAGTATAAATACTTTCAATTCCTTCCGGATACAATATTCTTATGGTCTTTCCATACTCTATTTTCATTGAGTCAATAATTCCCCCCGGTTTTTTATATTCTACCTGAACCAGATAATGAGGGTTATCACTAACCTCCGTAACTATCCCAAAATTGGTGAGGGGATACAGTGGAGTATTCTCGGGCACAAACAGGTCAATGCCTTCATGGATCCTTTTGCGTTCTCGTGTTCCACGTCCGCAACCATAATGATCTGCCCATCGATTCATTACATATTCATCTATGAGTTCATTAAAAGTCATTCCGTCTTTGAATGGTGAACTATAATGGTAGAATTTATCAATAAAATCTGTAGTTAAAACAACTACTGGTTCTTTAAATGAAGATACCTTTACGGCAACCATAGAGTCTGCTTCGGCGCTGAGAATAGTAATATTATCCATTTTTTTTTCTAAATATTTTATGTAGAAAAAATCACTAACAACAATTATCAGTAAAATAATAATTATAACTGCTCGTATTAAGGATGCGCTAATTTTCATAAAACCTCTTTTGTTCAATTTTATTATCAACTTTATTATTTGAAGTTATTTGGCAATATTTTTCTATGATCTAGCGTTGTAATGTATGACACAAAAGTAGCTTATTGTTATTAATTTCATAGTATACTTGACAGCAAAACTACTGATAAAATATTTTGTTCGTCCGATCATCAAATAGTATAGAAAAATAAGGAGATAGAATGAAAACTGAAACTCCAAAAGCAGATATGATCAAGCAGGATTGGTATCTGGTGGATGCAAAAGATATGGTATTGGGAAGATTAGCTACACAAATAGCGACAATCCTCCGAGGGAAAAACAAGCCATATTATAGTCCACATCTCGATACCGGTGACTACGTTGTAGTTATCAATGCTGAGAAAGTCAGGCTTACAGGAAATAAGGAATTACAGAAAACCTATAAACGTTATAGTGGTTATCCAGATGGACAAACTGTTATCCCATTCAAACGAATGATTCAGGATCATCCTGAAAGAATTATAGAACATGCTGTAAAAGGAATGCTCCCAAAGAACATCTTGGGAAGACAAATATTCACCAAACTTAAAGTATACGCTGGGACCGAGCATCCTCATAAAGCTCAAACTCCCAAGCTACTCAATTTATCTAGTTAGGGAGATATCAAATGCAATATTTTGATGCTGTAGGAAGAAGAAAAAAATCAGTTGCAAGAGTTCGCTTAACACCTGGCACAGGAAAACGAATCGCAAATAAGATCACAATGAAAAAACATCTTCAACGTGAAATTCTTGAAATGATCGTTGAACAACCACTCAGCCTTGTTGGACTTTCCGATAAAGTTGATATTAATGTAAATGTTAATGGTGGTGGTCTTTCAGGTCAAGCCGGTGCGATCCGTCATGGTATAGCTCGTGCTCTTGTTAAATATGATGAAGAATTAAAAGGCGAATTAAAGAAGCATGGATTCCTTACTCGTGACCCACGAATGGTAGAAAGAAAGAAGCCGGGTCAACCAAAAGCGAGAAAGAAATTCCAATTCTCTAAACGTTGATCAATTAATCAGTTTAAATATTATAAACTGATCACACTATTCGGATATATGCAAAGCGGTGTCTGGTAACAACCGGATTGAATTGCAGACGAAACCGAATAGGAGAAAAAGAACCGTAAATAAAGGAGAAAAAATGTCAGTAGTAACAATGAAGTCTCTCTTAGAGAGCGGAGTACACTTCGGTCATCAAACTTACAAGTGGAACCCAAAAATGGATAGATACATTTTTATTAAAAGAAATGGCATCCATATTTTAGACCTTAAACAAACTCTTGATGCAATCAATGAATCTTATATGTTCATCAAAGATATAGTTTCTAAAGGTGAAACTGTACTCTTTGTTGGAACTAAGAAACAAGCACAAGAAGCTGTTATAGGTGCTGCTAAAAAATGTAGTGGATTTTATGCTTCAAACCGTTGGTATGGTGGAATGCTTACAAATATGAAAACTATCCGACGCAGCATAGAGAAATTAGATTATTATGAGCAGATAGTAGAAGATGGAACTATTAATAGTTTCACAAAACTAGAAGCCACAAAGATGAAACGTACTTATGATAAGATTCTTTTTGGACTTGGTGGAATAAGAGAGATGGACAAACTACCTGGTGCTGTAGTTATCGTAGATATTATTAAGGAAAACATTGCACTCTTAGAAGCTAAAAAACTTGGTATTCCAATTGTAGCAATGGTAGACACAAATGCAGATCCAGATCTTGTTGATTATGTTATTCCTGCAAATGATGATGCTATCAGAGCTATTCAGTTAATAACAGATGTAATGGCAAATGCTGTTATCGAAGGGAAACAAGCATTACTCGAAGGTGCAGATATTGTTGCTCCGGAAGAGAAAAAAGAAGAAAAGCCTAAAGAAGAAGTAGAAAAAAAAGCTGAAAAGAAGCCAAAAGAAGAAACCAAAAAAGCAGTAAAAAAAGAAGTTAAAGAAGAAACCGTGAAACCTGCTAAAAAGGTGACTAAGAAAGCTGAAGTAAAAGAGACTAAAGAGAAGCCAAAGAAAGAAGAAGCTTCCAAGCCAGTTAAAAAAGCAGCTAAAAAAGCTGAAGCAAAAAAGACCGAAGACAAACCAAAGAAAGCAACTAAGAAAACAGAAAAAGAAGCTTAGTTAAAAGATTTATATCAGGAGAAATATATATTATGAGTATCTCAGCAAAACTAGTTATGGAACTCAGAGGGAAAACTGATGCAGGTATGATGGATTGCAAAAAAGCTCTTATTGAAACTAATGGAGATTTAGAAGCTGCTGCAAATTACCTCAGAGAAAAAGGTATCAGTAAAGCTGCAAAAAAAGCAAGTAGAATCGCTGCTGAAGGACTTGTATTCAATGCAATTTCTGAAGATGAAAAGAAGGCGACACTTGTAGAATTTAATTCTGAAACTGACTTTGTGGCAAAAAACGAAGAATTTAAAGCTTTTGGAAACTTGCTTACAAAGATCGTTCTTGAGAATGATCTTAAAACTGTTGAAGAACTTAATGCTTTTGAAATTGATGGATCAACCATCGAAACAACACTTAAGGGAATCATTGCCAAGATCGGTGAGAATATGAATATCCGACGTTTCGAAAAAGTAACATCAGATGATTTTGTATCAACATATCTTCATATGGGTGGAAAGATCGGTGTTTTGCTTCAGTTGAAAGGTGAAGTAACAGACGAGAATAAAACCAAAGCAAAAGATGTTGCAATGCATGTTGCTGCTATGGCTCCAGATTTTTTAGATAAATCTGAAGTTACACAGGATATTTTAGATAAAGAAAGAGCAATTCTTAAAGCTCAGCTTATCGAACAAGGAAAACCTGAGAAGATAATCGATAATATCCTTATTGGTAAAATGAATAAATTCTTCGAAGAAAATTGTCTTTTACAGCAAAAATTTGTAAAGGATGATAAAGTAATTGTAGAAAATTATCTTGGAGATTTAAAGATAAATTCTGTTTTACGTTTTAAACTTGGTGAAGGTTTAGAAAAAAGAAATGAAGATTTTGCAGCTGAAGTTGCAGAGCAGATGAAAGGCTAAATAATTTGCAGGAGAGATCTGATGAGAAGATATAAACCCGAGAAGGTTCACAAAGTTATATTCAAAATAAGCGGAGAAGTTCTTGCCGGTGAAAAAGGTTTTGGTATTAACATGCAATGTGTAGAGGAACTCATCGACGATCTCATCTCCATAAGAAAAGCTGGATATAGTATTGGAATAGTAATAGGTGGAGGAAATTTCTTCCGAGGAGTTTCTGAAGTTGGTAAACATATAAATAGATATACTGCTGATAATGTAGGTATGCTGGCAACAATTCAAAATGCCTTAATAATGAGTGGACTTCTTCAGAAAAAAAACTATCGTACAGAAATTTATTCTGCTATTCAAGTTGATAAAGTGGCTAAATTCTATACTCCAAACAGAGCAACAACTTCCCTTAATGAGGGAAAGATCTGTTTCTTTTGTGGTGGTATTGGAAATCCATTCTTCACAACAGATACCGCAGCAATACTCCGAGCCATCGAATTAAATGCAGATATAGTTCTAAAAGGGACAAAAGTAGATGGTATTTATAGCGCTGATCCAGTTAAAGATAAAAATGCCAAATTTATAGCTGATATTACATTTAGTGAGGTTCTTGATAGAGAATTGCATGTAATGGATATGACAGCTTTTTCTTTAGCTCGTGAAAATAATATGCCCATTAAAGTATTTAACATTACTAAAAAGGGTAGTTTGAAAGAAGCAATTTTGAATAAAGAAGTTGGAACATTCGTTCATAAGTAAGGAGTTATCATGCAAGAATTATTACAGAGTCTTACAGAGAAAATGAAAGATGCATTTGAGTCTATGCTCAAGCATTATTCCAGAATAAGAACTGGTAGAGCAAATGCCTCTGCTTTAGATGATATCAAAATTGATTATTATGGAGCTCCAACTCCTATAAAACAACTTTGTAATATCTCTATTCCGGAACCAAGACTAATTGTGATACAACCTTGGGATAAATCTATACTTGAAAGTATCGAAAAAACTCTTCTTTCCTCAAATATTGGAGTTACACCAGATAACGATGGAAATGTAATCCGCCTTCCATTCCAACCTTTAACAGAAGAGACAAGATTGGACATTGTGAAGCAGATCAAGAAAATGGCCGAAGATGGCAAAATCGAGATCAGGAACATTCGTCGTGAAGGAAATGAAACTTCTAAAAACATGGAAAAGAAAAGTGAGATCAGCGAAGACAACATGAAAGACTTGCAAATTGATATTCAAGAACTAACAGATAAATGGGTTAGTAAGGTCACCGAAGCTGCTAAAACTAAAGAAACTGAGATCATGGAAGTATAGGTGAACATAAAAAATAAATTGAAGGAGAAATTATGGCTTTCATAATAACTTCTGAATGTGTAAAATGTGGTGTGTGCGTAGATGTATGTCCCACTTCTGCTATCATCGAAAGTGAAGAGCAGTACATAATAACAGATGCATGTGTAGATTGTGGCAAATGCGAAGAAGTTTGTCCTATCGATGCTATTAAAAATGCTAAGATGAATGGACAATAGATAATTTACATAAGATATATTAAAGCCCGAATTTGTTTCGGGCTTTTTTCATTTCAATATTAATTTTACCAGAGCATCCCAACTATACTTTATATTTTCTTCTCTGATATTCTTAACCAACTCTTCCTGATCTAGATCAAAATAATGAACAATTGCATCAGCAAAAGCTCGCTCTGTTACATCAGTAGCCATAATACCGGTTTTATTATTAAGCACAAGTTCTGATAAACCACCTACAGGAGTTGCAACTGCACCAAGTTCCATATCATATGCAATTTGCACAACTCCACTCTGGGTTGCACTTATATAAGGCAAAGCCAAAACATCAGCAGCCTTATAATATAATTCAACTTCTTCATTTGTAGCAAATCTATTAAGGAATGTTACATTATTTTTTAGCTCAAGTTTTTCTATTAAATTAAAATAGACAGCATCTTCTCCATAAACCTCTCCAACTATCACTAAATGTGCATTTGATAATTCTTCTAAAATCAATGGGAATGATTTAATTAATAGATCTAAACCTTTATATGGTTTAATATAACCAAAGAAGAAAATTACTTTTTTCTTCTCAACTTTCAGTTTCTTTCTGGCTGATTCTTTGGAGTATTTTTGCAAATTATAACAATTATAAATTGGATGTAAACCTTTAACAATATTTGATTTTGGCAGTATTTTCTTTGCATCATTATATACGGAATCAGACATCGTTATTAGCATGTCGGCTTTCCCAAGTGCATATTTAGTAAGTCTTTCAGCAAAATACCATTTCTCATGGAAAACAATATTATCGATAACATAAATAACTTTGATGTTATTATTTTTTAATCGGCGAATTATCCAACCAAAAACCGGAGCAAAAAAGGGAATCCAATATTTTAGGATAAGTATTTCCGGTTGCCATTGTTTGATTTTTTTTACCGCAGAAAACCATGTTAAAGGATTGTAAGGAATTACAATAGGTTCAATATCTAAGTCTGGTTTTGCTCCGCTATGATCTATCTGATCTTTACCGGGAAATATTATTTTGGGATATTGTTTAGAAAATGAAAAAATCTTCACTTCATGTTCTTTATTAAATTCCGTTGCCAGCAGCATATTAAATTGTGCAATCCCGCCACGCAGAGGATATGCTGGACCTAAAAATCCTATTTTCATGTGCCTAATAATTGTTCTATTGTGTCAAAAATCAAATCTGGGGAAATCGTGCTCATACACTCAATTTCGCATGTATTCTTGTAGCATCCCAGGCAGGTTTTGTCAGCCGGTTCTAATATTGTACCAAGACCATATAGTTCAAATTCATGTTTGTTGAAGATGTTATTTAAAAGAACTAATTTCTTTTTATATCCGATAGCAATATGCATTGCCATTGTTACCGAAGTTACAACAAGATCACATTTATTCATCAGATTTAGAAAATCTTTCATTCCAAAATAACCAAGATAGCTCGCTTTAGAGTTGGCTGCAATTTTAGTATTCATCTCATGCTCAATTGACCCGCCCAATAGAAGCGGAACAAATCCCTTATCGTATAACTTATTGGAAATTTCAATCCAGTTATCATCACCCCAAAGTCTGGTAAGCCAGCGAGTTCCACAACCTGTATTCAAACCAATTATCTTCTTCCCGTCTGAAAGATCAAATTTCTTATCCGATTCTGGTAGATCTAGAATATACTTCTCTCCCATGAATTCGTACCCAAACATTTCGAAAATTTCTTTCGGATAGCTCTTAAGATTCTGCATACACAAATCATCCCACAGCCCTGTTTGCCATTTGTGTTCTGCATCCATATCTGCAGGACGGCACTTCCCAAATTCATCTGGAAGATACCCTTTTTTTTGGACAGCTTTTATATTTTCAGCCAAAGCCAGAGCATGTGAATCTTTATCAAAATTTACCAGCAGATCAAATTCACGATTTTGTAACCATATTACATTTTTTTCATTCCAATCTAAAATCGTGTTCACATATTTTTTTGGAATAAAAAGAGGTGAATCGGTTAACCAAGTAATTTGTGCTTTTGGAAATTCTGCACGCAGTTTATGTAAAATTGGTGTAGTTCTAATCACATCTCCGGCAGCACCTAATTTAATTATGAGAATGCGCTTATCTATGGGAATAAAATGATCACAGTCATTGCAATGAACTCCATATTTTTTGTGCGGTCTGCAAGGTAGGTCTCCCTTAAAGTGAAAGCAATTATTTAAGATCTTCATTTCTGATTCTTATTAATAAAATCTTTCTTCTCTTTATCTGTGATAACTACAGCTGCCATAAATTCATCAAACTCAATTTGGGGAGCCATCTCGGCAATGCTATTGGCAATTTCTAAAGGTTTAGGAAAACTGAGTGTATACTCTAATGACCTTTCCACATTATCAACTGTGTATTTCAAACGAATCATTTTGCGCTTGCCTTCATTCAATTCCATCTTTAATATTGATTCCCAAGGAATATTTACACTTTTCTTTCCTAAATATTTAAATGATATCATCTCTTGAGTTAGCTTTATTATATTAAGAGAAAATAAATTCTTTAGAAAAGAATTCAGTGCAAGAAACATTATCGCAAAAGGAACAAATTGTGTAAATTTAGACGAATCAGAATCAACTTTATTAAAGATAAGCCAAACTGAATATGCAATAGCCAATAAAGCAAAAATTAATGTAAACCAACGTATGAATTGATTAAATTTGTAAGTTCTTGGTAAACCTTTTGTTTTATTTATTTCTAAAAATTCTCCAAGATCTTCCATTACATTCCCCGAGCCTTACTTCTTAATTCATCAAGTACAAAATCGGGTGCAGAGAAGTTTTTAAATATTTCTTTATCCAATCCTTCTCCATGAAAATCGCTTCCACCAGTTCTTATGAGCATATTATTTTGTGCTATTTCATTATAGTGCAATACAGTTTCATCATTGCATTTAGCATAAAAAACTTCCATCCCATCAATTCCGAATTTGATGATATCATAAATATGCTCATCATTCCTTAAGGTATATGGATGTGCAAGAACACTAACACCGCCAGCATTACGAATAGCTTTTACTATTCTTTCTACACTTGGTGAAGCTTTAGGAACATAGGCATAACAATGCTCACCCAAGTATTTTTCAAATGCTTCGTATTTGTTTCTGCAGAATCCATTCTCAATTAATGCCCATGCCAAATGAGGGCGACCAAGATAATTATTTTCACCTGCTCTCTCATATATCTGTTCACGATCTAGAACAACACCCTGCTCTTTTAACTTCTCGATCATCGAATTTGCACGATGAAACCTATTGTCATAGATTACGTGTAAAAGTTCATTGATCTCTTCGTTGTCTGTGTCTAGATAATAAGCAAGGATATGCACATCCCTGTTTTTATGAAGACAACTTATCTCAACACCTGGTATGAGATCAATTTCCATCTCTTTTGCTATTTCTATCGCATTACGATAACCATCCAGATTATCATGATCTGTAATGGAAATCACACCATGATCACTTTCCTTTGCTAATTCTAAAACTTCGCGAGGTGAATATATCCCATCTGAATAATTTGTATGCACATGAAGGTCTATCTTTTTCATCAAACTCCCTATTTTCTTATATTATTTTATATATTGGAAATTTGAATTTGCCATATCTGTCAATGTAAAATATATGAACTGTCGTTCTGAAGATTCCTTCAAGTTGTTCTCAGGAAGGATTCTTACTCATTACAAGATCAATTAAACTTTTGTATTATTATTTACTATCCTCTTTTTCCTTTTTATCTTTTATTAAACCTGTAGATTTTGCTATGATCCATAATCCTAAAGCAATTAAAATTACTGGCCATCCAACATTGAAAAAACGCCACAGATTGAATGGTGAGGATGATAAACCGATCAATGTTAATATGCTACCTGGTATTAAAGGCCACCAAAGAGTTTTGCCTTTATTAATGCGATCTATGATATAGATACAGAAAAAACCGATTCCCAATCCTAATGTGTTAAAATGTGAAGAATGTCTGAAGAAACCATAATTTAAGCTGCTTAATCCAATTCCTGTAATAAGACATCCTGGAATAAGTAAACCATAAGAATCTTTGTAGAAATATGCTGCAATAAACAATCC
>CAXCCM010000033.1:0-13494 GCA_963981005.1 uncultured bacterium
TGCTCTTCCGATCTATTTAAGCGCTTTTTTAAAATTAGATTGCCTCTCAAATAACTCTGACAAAGCAATAGAAGCGTTAGCTTCTAACCCGTTTGCACCAATTTTATTTGCTAATTCTAAAGAATCTGTTAAATATTTATAGGAAATATCATAATCTTTAAAAACTAAATGAACTTTGCCAATACTTGTTTTTGTTGCAGCTATACCATATTTATCTTCAATTTTTTCAAAGGCTTCTAATGCTTTAAGTAAATACTTAATTGCTTTGTCATCTTTAGTTAATTCACTATAAATGCTTCCAAAGTTCAAATAAGAAGCTGCTAAACCTCTAGTGTCACCAATTTCTTTTTTAATTTTTACAGCATTTGAATTACTTTCTAAAGCTTTATCATAATTGTTTTGATTTACATATACGATTCCTAGATTAACATAAGAAATTGAAGCTCCATATTTATCATCTATCTCCTCTTTTATCTTTAGTGATTTAAGATGATATTCTAAGGCAAGATCATTGCTTCCCTGTTTCTCATGAATAATTCCTATATTATTATAAGTGGCCGATAAATGTTGTTTATCATCAATTTTCTTCCATATTTTTAAAGCCTGTAAATAATATTCTAGTGCCAAACTAAAATTACTTAATTTTTCGTTGATGCTACCAATATTATGTTTTGCAGATGCGATCTTTTGTTCATCGCCTATCTCTATAAATATATTAAGAGATTTTAGATAATATTTCATTGCTTTCTTAAAATCTCCTCTTTGATGAAAAGAAACACCGATAACATTATAACTTCTGGCAATTCCACTTTGAGAATTAATTTTTTTTGCCAATAAAAGAGCTTGCTTTGCATATTTCTCAGTATTCTCTGGTTCTTTATTGTATAAGGCAAATGCCAGATCATTCAATGTTGTAACTTTATTCTCACCAGAAACAGTTTCCAATTTTTTTAATAATGTTTTAACTTTATCCATAATTTAATTTCCTTATTATTATGTTATACTCTTTTTTCATGTAGATCATCTTTTAATTTGAGATGCCATTTTAAACCATTTTTAGATTCATAATTAATTTCTGCATTAAGTTGGTAATCTATAATAGAGAACATAGTTTGAAGACCCATATTCTTTGCCTTATGCAGATCTACATCTGGCTTGATGCCAATTCCATTATCACTAACATGAATATGTATTGTGTCATCTCTCTCTTTATACAATCGTAAACTTATTACACCACCATTATTATTTGGAAATGCATGTTTAAATACATTTGAGATCAATTCATTTAAGACCAAACCCAAAGGAACAGCAGAATCGATAAGTACAAAAACTTGCTCCAGTTCTAAACTTAAACTTACAATTTCTGGTCTGATATCATAACTTTGCATTAATAGATCTACAAGTTCTTCAATATATTCTTTTAGATCTATATTAGAAAGATCTTGAGCTCTGTATAGCTTCTGATGTACAAGAGACATTGCGATTATTTTATTATTGATTTCTTTAAATGATTCATGAATAAATTTATCTTCAGATCGCATAGATTGCATTTTAAGCATTGAAGAAATTACCTGCATGTTGTTTTTTGTACGGTGATACAATTCCTGCAGAAGCGTACTCTTCTCTTTCAGATCTTTTTTTATCTGCTCTTCTGCCTGCTTACGGATGGTAACATCACGGGCAATAAAAAGAACACTACTTTTGGTTCTGGGTGTTGCCCTTGCTTCAAACCAAACTATTTTATCTTTAATAACAAGAGGATATTCCATTGTGCCGGTAGTATTTTTATTTAAACATTCTTTAATAAAATTAAGAAATTTGTCAGCTTGCGGTTTAGGATAAATATCGTTTAGTTTTTTACCTAAAAGATGTTTTGAGGGCATGAATAGAAGATTTGCATTTGTAGGAGCTATATAAAGGTAATATCCCGAATAATCTATCTCCATTACTATATCGGTCATTGAATTGAATAGTGATAATAATCTGGTTTCAGATCTTCTAAGTTCTTTCTCAGCATTTCTGTGATCTGTAACATCTAATGAGGTACTTACATAAAAAATATCATTATTAGCTGATCTGTGTAAATGGCTGGACATGAGTACTTCGAAGTTTGTTCCATTTTTTCTCTTTGCTACATATTCGGTTAAATACTGACCAAACTCTTCAAGTTTAGTTATCATTGTTAAATGATCTAAAGGATTATCGAAATGCGAAGCTGATGATTTACCAACAATTTCATTAAGATTTTCAAGACCCCACATCTGCAAATAGGCTTTATTGGCATAAACAAATTTGCCTTTACTATCTATTATACTAAAACCGTTTATCGAATCTTCAAAAGTATTATTTAATAACTTTATCTCATCTTCAGCCTTTCTCCTCTCAGAAATATCTCGAACTAATGACCAATAAAGAATGTCTCCACTATCTGTTTTCATTTTGTGTGATGTTACTTCAACAGGAATGATAGCTCCATTTTTTTTTATGTATTCTTTTTCATAAGTTTCGGAATGACCTCTTTGTGGAAGTTGTTTCTCAAAGATCTCTTTCCTTTCCCATTCTTGAAATTCTACTGGAGTTATTTGGTTTAAATCCATACTACTTAATTCTTCAATGGAATAGCCTGTAATTTTGATGTAAGCATTGTTACATACAACAAATTCTCCCTCTTTAGTAACAAATATGATTCCATTAAAACTCTCTTCAAACAAAGATCTATATAATTCTTCACTTTGATGAAGTTCATTTGCTTTGTCATCGAACATTTTTTCTAGATTGGTTTTATCTTGGCGTAATCTTTCTTCAGCTTCTTGTAATCGGAAGATAACTTTGATCTGAGTAGTTAGCTCGATCTTATCTATTGGAATTGTTATTATCGAATTAACTCCACGCTTTATAGATTTAATATTAATAGCTGAGCTCACTTTATTTTGTGATAGAAATATTATTGGAATCTGCTTAGTTGATTCTATTGTTTTTAATTTATCACAAATTTCAAAACCATCCATTACAGGTAAATTAATATTAATTAATATCAGGTCAGGAATTTCAAGTTGACTTACTGCGACTCCTTCTTTACCCGTGGTAGCTGTGTGCACATCACATCCAGAAATGTAATTATGCACTAGTTTTTCAATTGCAGTTAAATTTTCCTGCTGATCATCAATAATCAAGATCTTTTTCATAATAAAATTCTTTCCTTAAGTGTACAATTTAACTTTTGTAATACGTTTCAAATTTGCAAAAAAATAATTAACTAAATATCGATTCTATTATTGGTTTAAGCTCAAAAAGTTCTACTGGTTTTTCTAAATACGCAACCGGATTGATGGCACTAGCTTTTTCAAATATAGCAATTTCATTGTAGCCAGTCATAAAAATTACTGGTATTTTTCTATGCTCAATTATCCTCTTAGCTGCTTCTATACCATCCATTTTACCAGAAAGATGAATGTCCATTAATAAAATGTCAGGCTCTTCCTTTTCTGCTGTAATAATTGCTTCTTCACCTTTAGCAACAAAACTGCAAACATTATAACCAGCCATCTCTAGTTCCATCTTAAGGCATTGAGCAATTAACACTTCGTCTTCTGCAAGTAGAATTTTAATTTTTCTATCCATTTAACTCATCCCTTTTATTAATATATTTTTTAACTATTTATAACTCTTAACTCGCAACTTGTAACTATCACACTCTCACATGATGAAGATTATCTTTGAACTTTATTTGCCATTTTAAGCCTTTGCCAGATTTATATGAGGCTTCACCTCGCAATTGATGGACAACCAGCGTATAAACAGTTTGAAGACCCATTGTATTTACTTTTTCAAGATCAAGACCTTTTGGAATACCTTTGCCATTATCTTTTAGGTGAATGTTTATTGTCTCATCTTCTGTTTTAAATAATTTTATAAATACTTCATCATCTTTACTGCCGGTGAATGCATGTTTAAACATATTAGAAATTAATTCATTTAAAACCAATCCAAGTGGAATAGCTGTATCGATTAAGACAAAAATATCTTCCAGTTCTAATTTTAAAGATATTTTCTCTGATCGGATACCGAAACTGATCATTAGTAATTTTACAAGATCATTAATGTACTCCTTCAAGTTTATATGAGATAAATCTTTAGCTTGATAGAGTTTTTGATGTACCAGGCTCATTGCTTTTATTTTATTAATAACTTCTTCAAAATTGTCATGAAGGAATTCGTTATCTAAATTACTACCAACAGTTTTGCTGTCTATACTTCTAGTCTGCATGCGCAGCATTGAAGATATAACTTGCATATTGTTTTTTGTACGGTGGTAAAGCTCTCTTAAAAGTGTATCTTTTTCTTTTAAATTCTTTTTGATCTCCTCTTCCGCTTGTTTTTTTTCTGTAATATCTGTTATGAATGCAAAAGAGCCGGTTTTGTTAGATTTACTATCCAGCATTGTTGTAGCATTGAACAGGGTTGTTACTTTATCACCATTCTTTCGTATTAACTCAATCTCATAATTCCTATGTTTTACGGAAGTTGATTTCAAGATCTGCTTTTCAAATATGTTTTGGTTTTTTTCATCACAAAAGTCAAACGGTGTTTTGCCAATTATTTCTTTTTTTGAGTAGCCTAGGATCTGGCATAAAGATTCGTTTACATTTATTGTCTCTGCTTTAGAATTAATCAACCAGAAGCCTTCAGCAGCAGTTTGTATAAGCTTTCTATGTCTCTCTTCACTTTTAATGATACTCTCTTCTGTTTTCTTTCTATCAGTTATATCTGTTGTTAAAATTACTACTCTTTCAACTTTGCTGTCAGTTCCCATAATTGCATAAAATTGTTGCGTAATCCATTTTGCTTTATCTTTATTTCCCGGCTTTAATGCAATTTCAGATATAAAATAATATCCTCCCTTTTTGTAAATATCTTCAATGCTTTGTTTGTGATCTTTTAAGTAGTCATCTTTACTATTGAAATGGAGTTCTTTCCTTTGAATCATTTTGTTCGCAAGATCTTTTTCTTTAAATCCCCATATCTTTATCCATGAATCATTATAAAGAACCAGTGTTCCGTTTTTATCTCGAACAGAAATACCAATAGGTGATCCTTCTAAGATAGCACTAGAGAGTTTCTCACTTTCAATAAGTGCTATTGTTGCATTCTTTCTTTCAGTTATCTCTGCTTTCAAACTTTTTGTTGTTTTATTAAGGTCATTCAGCATTACCAAATTAGCAACTCTGTGCTTTTCACTCTTTTCATAAGATCTTTCCAGTTGGATCGTAGTGTCAATTAGTTCTTGTTCAGCTATTTTACGATCTGTAATATCCTCGGCAATTTTTATATAACTTGTTATCTTTCCATTTCTATCTGTAATCGGTGAAATTGAAGCAGCTTCCCAAATTAGCTCACCATTTTTCTTTTTATTATTAAATTCACCGCGCCAAATTTTCCCGGATGAAATAGTTTTCCATAAATCATTGTATACTTTTTGTGGTTGCATACCAGATTTTAAAATTCTGGGATTTAATCCTAGGGCTTCATTACTCGTATAACCAGTTAATTCCGTAAACTTTGGATTCACATATTCTAAGATTCCACTTTTATTTGTAATGGCTATGGCTGAAGGACTCTGCTGTACAGCTGCAGAAAGTTTTGTTAGTTCGTCTAACATCAGATTCCTCTGGGAGGTATTTCTGATAGCTGCTACTCGATATTGACTGCCTTTGCTTTTTACTGTTTTTGCTTCGATCTCGACTGGAAATGTTTTTCCATTTTTATGTATTGCAATTACTTCATAAGGCGCTGGGTTATTCACGGTAATATTTTTTGTCACAATTGCGTGATAATCTTTCTGTACACATAGAGAAATGGCATTTTTTCCTATCAATTCATCTCTTGTATAGCCAAACATTTTTACTAGCGATTCATTAACATCAATTGTAATACCTTTTTTGTGTATTAGAATTCCTTCAAATGTTAGGTTAGATAATTTCTTAAATCGTTCTTCACTTTCCATTAAATTATCTTCTACACGTTTTCGCTCAATTATTTCAGTATTCAGGTTGTCCAGTGATGTTGTTTTTTCATTCAGGTTCTTCGTCATCTTATTGAACGATAATGCAAGCTTACCAATTTCATCTTGTCTATTTATGATGACTTCCGAATTGTAATCACCTTCATAAATTTTCTTTGTCTGTAATATCAATTCTTTTATCGGCTTTGCAATACGGTTACCTAATATCATCGAAACGACAGCAAGAAAGATGGAAAGCACTAGACCTATTGAAACTAAAACATTAAAATTATTTTTAATTGGGATGTCGATGTGAGATATCGGATGAAAATCTACAGCATACCATGTTTCGTTGACGTTACCTTTTTTATGATCAACAGATTCGAAACTTCCTCCAAACAAGTAACCTGATTTATTTGCAGTTATGTCAATTTCAGAAACAGTATAAATTCCATCATTTTCCAAAATAAAGGACTTCTCATTGTTCTTTATCTTCTTAAGTACTTCTTTGGAAATATTCTCGCTAAGTGGTTCAATGCCTTCTTTGAATATGATCAAACCTCCACTTCTAATCAGAAATAGTTGTTCGGAATCATCTTTCTTTATATTCGTGATGATTTGATTAATAGATCCTAAAATATTCAGATTAGCTTTAAGAATTCCAACTATCTCACTTCCATCTGTTATAGGCAATACAATTCCAAGAACATATCCACCAACGCTTTCATCATAACCACGATCATCAATATAGACTGCTCCAGCTCCATTATTGAAACAACCTTCCCACCAGTATTTGTAGCTATGATCTAAAGTAGAAAGTTTGGCTGTAGAAGATACAAGAGTCCCATATTTATTTGTTACAAAAATCTCACCGAACTCACCCTCTACAGCTTTTTGCAGGTTTTGCAAATACTCCGAAGCATGGTTGTTCGTGTAGTTTTTAATAAATTTATGATCAGCATCATCAATGGATATCCATTTATCATTTTTCGTTTGGATCTCCCTATTTCTTTGTTGTAATGTTAAGCTGTTATAATGATCATTACTTATTTCCAATGCTTTTAGCAATATTGGAGAAACTGAAATAGTTTTAACTATTTTAACTTTTTCAAGAAGTTGATTCTCAATTATCTTACTGCTTTCGTCTGCAATACTTCTTGATAATTGTATGTGCCGATCTGTGATACTTTTAACATTAAAGCTATGAACTGCAAAAATGCAAATAAATAAAATAATGATACTCGTTATGAAGATCTTAAGTGCTTGATTTTGTGCTAATTTCACTTACACTCCCTTAATGTTTTAATAATGTCCATAATTGAACAGCTATCATCCCACAATGTCATATTTAGCTTTTTTCCCCAACTGCTCAAGTAATTTATTGATCTCTTTACGATGGTTATTTATCATCAGTTCTCTATCTACAGCACCATCATTAAATATTTCAAGCTCAATCATTCTCGCCTTTAGTGTCTCTTCAGCTTTCATACGATCAGAGATCTCTTTTCTTAGTTTGCTTGTTGATTCATTTAGATCCTTCAGAATTACCAGATTTGCAATCCTCTGTTTCTCACTAGAACGTAGGGTATTTTCAATTTCGTTTTCGTTGTTTTTTCGAGCTGTTATGTTTTCAGATACAGATAAAATCCTATCTATAGAACCATCATCCGATATTATAGGAACTGTATTGTATTGCTGGTATTGGTCATTTATAAAAAGTTCAAAACTTTGTTCTTCTCCAGCAAAAGTTTTTTGGAAGTTCTCAATTACAAAAGAGGTGTTCTCTCCGAATACTTGTTTTACAGATAAACCTTCAAAATCTTTAGGATTCAGGTCAAGCTTCTTAAACTCATTTCCAGATGTGAACCCAATTGTATAATCTTTTTCAATTATTGATAAATAAGAATTCGGAAAATTCTCAGCGATCTTTTTCAGTAATGTTTCTGATTTCCTTAAACTTGTTTCCGCCTGCTTACGTTCTGTAATTTCTATCTTAAGCTGTTTATTGCTATCCTCTAACATCTTAGTATGTTCTTCTATTGTTTTCTTAAGTATTTCTCTGTCATTTTTTTCAGCAGGAAACCACTTTCTAAACAAAATGGCAATGATCAATACAGCCGCCATTACATTCAACAGTTTAGGAATGATCACAATTTCAGATCGAATAAGAAAATTATGAATTCCAATAGGAAGTAAGCCGGATAATGATGTATACCAGGCCCCAAAATATATACTCTCGACTACGGTACGGAAGGCATCTATGGCCAATATGATAATAAGCATATTGATCAGATTACTTTCCACACGTTTGAAACTGAGACGTCTAAGCAGGAAAAATAATATATAACTCCATATTGCTATGAGAATCCAATATGTTATTGGTGTTAGAATTCGAAACATATTCATCTCAAAACCTCCATAATATTATATTTTACAGTAAACATTAATCTATCATTTAATAACTTCATATTTAGTTTTTCTTCCTAATTTAACAAGCAGTTCATTTACTTCTTTTCTCATATCATTTATTTTTAATTCTCTGTCTACAGTTGCATCATTGAAAATTTCAAGTTCATTCATTCTCTGAATCAGTAACCCCTCAGTTTTTTTTCGTTCAGTAACTTCAGATTTCAAGTTTTTAGTTAATTCGTTAAGGTCTTTCAATATCACTAAATTCGCAATTCTCTGTTCTTCACTTTTCTTAAATTGTTTCTCTAGCGCTTTAGATTTTTCTGTAATCTCAATTTCCGCTTGTTTCTGCTCGGTTATATCCCTTCCGCATACAGCAAATCCCAATATTATACTCTCTGCATCATAATTAGGAGTATAGGTGATATCCATATATCTTCTTCCTTTTATGGGGAAATTAAACCAGGTCTGATAGTTTACCATTTCTCCCTTTAAACATCGAACTGCAAATTCATGGATAACATTGTCAAAATAATCATCACCAAATACTTCTCTAACTGAATACCCTATAACTTCATCTGAAGTTTTACCTAACTCTTTTACATATGAGTCATTTGCTGCAAGATATATAAAATCTTTATCTAAGAATGCCAGCATATCTGTAGATGTGGATACAATTTTTTCTGTTCGACGTAATTTTTCTTCCGTTTTTTCTCTACGGGAGATATCTAGTGACAGATTCTTCTGCATAGTGTTAATAGAACTAACCAATTGCTCCAATTCATCAGGTTTCGTAGCTCGGGATTTCCGAATGAGTTTAAATTCGTGATATTTTGAGTCGAAATTTATAGATTCGGTGAAAGATGATAAAGATACAATGTGTCGACCAACTAATCGATAGAAAAAGATGAGAATGAATAAAGATACTAAAAATATGTTGATTGCTTGAAAGCTGAGTATTAAAAGAAAGTGGTCAAAGATTCGTTCATAAATGTCTTGCATTGAAGCAGCAATATAAAGCTCACCAAGATACACATCCTTACCATTGTAGCTGTAATTCAAGGGAAATATTTTTTCTATTACATTTTCAGATAGAGGTGTACCTGCAACGTGAAGAATTTCTGTATCATTTCGAATTTCTAAGTACTTTATACTCGGAGTTTGCAGCATACCGTCTAATTGTAGTTCCAGATGCGCATCGTTTGTTACCCACATACTACCGATTATTGCAGGCAGATGGATCGAATCTATCTTTTCTAAACTTTTCTCAATATGGTCTAGATCTTTATTGTAATCTAGGTAAAGTTGAACACCAGTTCCGAAAATGGTGATAAGTAGACTAAACATTAGAATGTAAAAAATTAATCTACCTACAATGCTTGAACTTAATCCGACTAATTTTCTTTTATTATCTGTATTCATTATCATTTCTCCATATAAGATCCTAATGTCTCTTCAAAAATTCTGTTATAAGTACCATCAAGTTTCAAATTTCGCAGCTGTTCAGCAATTACCGGTACTAATAAATGATGTTTTTTATTCAGATATAGAAACATTTCTCTTTTTGCTAGGTTCGGTTCTATAACCCAGACATCCTTCAAACCGAGTTTTCTGATCATCTCTAAACCTTCAAAGCGTGAATATACAACAATATCTGCACGATGTTTTCCCAGGAGTGAAAAAAGGATATCCTGATTTTTTACCTTCACCAATGATTTTGAACCTGACAGGTTAGCTTCTAGTATCTTCCACCCTTTTACGATAGCAACGTTGTATGGTTTACAACTATTCCAATCTGTTAGCCGTATGTCTTCTCTCCATGTGAAGGCAACGAATTCGAAATCGACAATTTTTTCGGGAACCTGTATAAGATTCTTATAGAGACTATCCAAACCAGAAATCCTGGGAAATTCCCCATCAGTTATTCCTATGTTAGCACTTGTAATAGATCTTTCAGTTGGCAAATGTGAAATATTTACAGCATGATTAACCCTTTGAAAAGCTTCTAACAAGACACGGTCATAAAATCCTGTTTGATCTTCTGTTGAGAGTGGGGAAGTCATAGAAGTCGTTATCTCCAAAGTCTGCTGAGCAAAAACACTGTCTGTCAAACACAGAAAACCTGTTATCATTAATAAAGTTACAAGCATTATTCTCATATTACGCCCCTCCATTTATTAAATATTTTCCTTTTCCACCAAATGATTCCCTTATCATTATAATCATTCCACAACTTCATATTTCTTTTTTCTACCTGTTTTCTCTAGCAGATCATTTACTTCTTTTCGTATATCATTTATTTTTAATTCTCTACCTACAGTTACTTCATTAAAAATCTCTAGTTCACTCATTCTTTTTTTCAGTTTTTCTTCTGCTTTCATACGTTCAGAAACTTCTGCTTTCAAGATCCTGCTGGCTGCATTTAGATCTGAAAGAACAGATAGGGTAGCGAGCCTCTGTTCCTCGCTTTTCTTCAGAAGATTCTTCATTTTAACTTCATTATTTTTACGGTTTGTAATATTTTCTGCTACAGATAATATCCTGTCTATTGAACCATTATTTGATATTAATGGAACGGTATAGTACTGCTGGTATTGATCATTTATAAAAAGTTCAAAACTTTGTTCTTCTCCTGCAAAGGTTTCATCTAAGTATTCTTTTACATTATCCAGTTGCTCTCCAAATATTTGTTTTATAGTAAGTCCTTCAAAATCTTTAGGGTTCAAGTTGTTCTTTTTAAATTCACTGCCGGAAGTAAAGCCGATTGTACGATCTTTCTCGATTATCGATAAATATGAATTGGGATAATTCTCGGCGATCTTCATAAGAAGTTCTTCAGACTGTTGGATTTGAATGATCTTTTCGCTTAAATTCTTAGAAGCATTTTGCAATTCACCGGTTTTATTTTTAATTTCCTTCCTAAGTGCATTTGTTAAAAGAAAATAAAAAGCTATACCGATTACTATTAATGCCAGAATTATCCCGGAAGTAGAAAACCAGATCTGAGTTGTATTCCCTGAAATAGACTTTTTTACTTCATCCCGATCAATTTTTACTACAAGTCCAATATCAAGATCATCAATATGCCTTGTTACTGCAAATACTGGAACACCCCTGTAATCCACATTATTCGAGAATTCTTGTTCATTCCCCAACAAAGCCTGTGTTACGGGGATTTTGACATCCTCTTTAGGAATTATATCTCTTGATTCAACCTCTGTTGAAAATCTTCTCTCAGTGAAGAAAACAGCATCACTATTAGCATCTCTATAAGCGAGTAAGCATTCTCCACTTTCTCCTAAACCTTCGCTGATATACGCAATTTCTTTAATATAATCAAGATCCATTCTTGCCACTATAACACCTTCTTTATAAGGATAAGAAAATGTATATGAAACTTTTTCAACTGTATCAGATAGATAGATAGGTTTTATGAATCCTTCTTTTGTTGCATTTAGAAAATATTGATCTGTTGCACGGGAAAGTCCAATATTTGCTTCATTTGATGAATGAGTGATTTTCCCATTTGAGTCCATAATAAAGATCTCAAATAGATCATCTTCTAGATCTACCATTTTCCTTAGATCTTCATTTGAAAGCTTTTTTAAGGTACTTATAAATTGAAATGAACTTCTTGAATGATTTACATGATGTTCTATGTTCTTATGTTTAGAATTAGCAGCAACTTCCAGCGTAGCAAAATATTTATCGATTGCATCAATTTCTAATTTCTTTGTAATGTTGTAAGCATTCAAAACAAATATGCCGACGATCAAGAACAATGAAAATCCTAATAACAACAGCAAGGTATTATTTTTGAGTACAATAATATTCAATTTATTCAGGATCAATAATACAATAAGAGCTAAAACTAAAATTCCAAAAACCCAGTATACTATGACTCTGGAGGAACCTTCTTGCTCCTTTATCTCGGTCTCAATCGTTTTATATTCATCCAGATAAGTAGTAGCTGCAACGACCATAACAACATCATCGGCAGTTCTTAACTTAACTATAGAAGTATACATATATTTTTTCTTAGTTGTACCATCCGGTTCAATCCAATTATAAAGACCCCCGGAATCATAACCTTTAATTGTCTGCAACAGGATATCCCACATATCGGGCAGTGTCTCTTTTAGAGTGCTTAGGTCCATTCCTTGAAACTCTGGCTTTATATGAAACAAATTAAACAAGGTTTCATAACTCAAAATCGCAGTGTAACCGGTTTTTCCAACGCGTTGAATTGCAATATTCCTAAAATAAGAATCTTCTTGCAGTTCCTTGAGAGTCATATCAGGATTTAGTTTCAAATATATCTCAATTTGCTTGGCAACATCTTCAGCTTTTTGCTGAATAGATTCCTTCGCAAATGTAATTTTAGTTTTATTTTCATACGCGCTAAGCCACTTATTATGAATTTCTGACTTTTTACTTTCGGGAATGGATTTTAGGCCTTTATTGATAATAGAAACTAATTCGGGCCAGTCATTACGTAATTGGAAATGAAGACCACTTGTTTCTCCCACTGTAAAAGATGTTTCGATCATACCTGCAAGCATTAACTTTCGAGCTATGTAAAATAATGTCTCTTCGAAAATTGTACAGTCTGCTTTTCTGGATACAACTGCTTTTATCACTTCGGGCATTGTATCATAATAGATGAACTCTACTTTTTTATTCTCCTTTATCAGAATTTCTTTAAAAGCATTTCCCTTCTGAATAGCCACTTTTTTCCCGGAAATATCATCAATTGAATGAATTCCTGCGGGATTACCTTTTTTGACAAAAATAAGGGGGGTATGTTGTGAATATGGTTCTGAATGGTTGAAATATTTGGCTCGTTCTTTTGTTAGTGATGCGGTTGTAAAACCATCTAATTCCCGTTTTTTAGCACGTTCTTGAATTTCGCTCCACTTACCCAGTTCAAAGCGTATCTTTAATCCGGTATTTATTTCTATAAGCTTTAAGATGTCAGCATCATAACCGATCACATTATTGTCATCATCATGCATGATGTAAGGTTCAAATGTACTTCCACCACCCAGAGTGATAACAGGATGAGCCTTTAGAAATGCTTTTTC
>CAXCCM010000034.1:0-13147 GCA_963981005.1 uncultured bacterium
TCTGCATAAGATTAAAAATTGATTTAGTTTTGGCATTTAAATTGCTTTATATTAAAGTAAGTAAGAAAAAAAAAGGTGGAATTATGAAAGATCAACAATGCTCTTATTGTAAAAATGATGAAGTTAATCGTATCCCACTGGAATTATGGATGAATTTCCTACCAGGTTGCAAAAGATATGTTTGTTCAAGTTGCAAAAGTGAATTTGTTGTAATATTGGGTGATATTGTAATATCACTATCAGAAGGTTATTCTGAGCTGACTAATATAAATTTAGGTAGGGAAGTAAAGGTAATATAATAATTCAATTTTTGTTTGTAAATCCTCAACTATTTATTGGGTAAATACAAAGAACCTCTCAATTCGTTTTGTGAGGTTCTTTTACTTTTCTCTAATAATCGTATATATCGTAAGTTTCCCACGCAATATTTTGTAAGAACAATTTTTCACTTTCTGTAATAGAAGGATCATTCACATAATAAGCTCCAACTGGTGTTTCAGCCCAAAGAAAAGCAAAGAATGTACAACTGGCAAGATATGTACCATGAACGTTTGGGTGGTTACCATCTGGCAAAAACAATTCTAGCGCAGGTTGTTGCAGCCGTGATAATTGCCATGCTCTAGCAACAGGAATAACAGGTGACCCAAGTTCATTCCCAATATAATTATATGCCGCTGATTGTTGCTCTATCATTTCATCAAACACACTTTGAAAAGGCCAACTGAAGAAAAAAGCAGTTTGCGCTCCAGCATTAGTTATTACTGAGTCTAAAAGTGTTTCATATTCATAAAAAAGCTCTGGATCATCAACCGGACGAGATGTCATCTCCTGCAAAATAACTAGATCCCAGTTTCCTTCTTCTATAGTTGAAATTGTATTTGGACTGTTAAAATGCTGCTGTAAAGTCCAACCTCCACCTGTTACAGCATCACAAACAATTGCCAGAGTAGAATCAATAGAATTTGCCAGATTCATTGTATGTAGATCTACACCAAGATTATAATATGTGATACTATTCCCTATAAAAAGAACTCGTTGCGGAAAATCAGGAATAAGATTTTCCCAATCTACAATAATTTCTAAATTTCCGGTTGTAGGAACAATAAACAATTCTATCTCTACTATAGTTGTTTCACCAGCGATCACTTCACTAGTTCCGGTACCTGATGCAATAAGTTCATCACCTTCACACACTTCTACTTCGATGATGTATATTCCCGGCTCAAGCTCATAGAATGTTCCCGAAGCTGTATTTGTGCTATCATTAATGGTTAGAGACAAACTGCTTACAAAATTATCTTTTGTAATTGTTACATGAACCGCAGATACATCAAATCCGTTATCAACTGCATCTTGTAAGGAGAGCGTAAGCGGTAATTCACCTGTCGGCTGGATTTCTGTTCCTAACTGCTGACAACCTATAAATATAAAGAGTGTGAAAAATAAAACCAAATTGAATATTCTCATAGTTCCTCCACTATTTTTTAATTCCCAAAACATCTAACACAAAAGTATATGAAAGAGCGATCTCTTTTAGATAATCGTATCTCCCCGAAGATCCTCCATGACCGGCATTCATGTTAGTTTGTAATAGAAGCAGATTATCGTTTGTTTTATTCGCTCGAAGTTTTGCAACCCATTTTGCAGGTTCCCAATAATTTACACGAGTATCATAAAATCCAGCTAAAACAAGAAGATGCGGATAATCTTGAGGTGTTACATTATCATATGGGGAATAGGAGCGGATATAATTGAAGTAGGTCTTATCATTCGGGTTTCCCCATTCTTCATATTCACTCACAACAGCCGAAAGAGTTGGATCCATCATAGAATTAAGTACATCAACAAACGGCACATCTGCAATTACACCTTGGAATAGGTCAGGACGCATATTGGTTACTGCTCCCATTAAAAGTCCACCAGCACTTCCACCATCAATTACCAATTCACCAGCATATTTCTCTTGTTTCAAAAATTCTGAACAGGCAATGAAATCAGTAAAAGTATTCTTTTTGTTTAGCATTTTGCCTTGTTCATACCAATGCTCGCCCATCTCCTTTCCACCACGTACATGGGCAATTGCATAAATAATTCCACGATCTAGAAGACTTAGTCTGGCAGTAGAGAAATATGGATCTGAATTATCTCCATAAGCTCCATAAGCAGTTAGATAAACCGGATTATTCCCATCTTTATTAAACAAATCTTTCTTGTAAACTATTGAAATTGGAATCTGTGAACCATCTATCGCTTTTGCAAATATTCGCTCTGAAATATAATCATTAGAATCAAAAGTATCCATGATTTCTTGCTGCTTTAAAATAACTTTATTACCGGTATCTATATTAAGTTCATAAATGGAATATGGAGATGTAAGAGATTCATAGGTAAAGCGTAATGTAGGTTCATAAAAATTGGTATTCCATGTATAAAAAGCATATATTGGATCAGGGAACTCAGGATAATAAGAATTCATGGTTTCAATGTTTATGATGCGTAATTTGTCGATTCCGTTAACTCGTTCTTTTATTGCCAGATATTTACTAAAGACATCTAAATTAATACGTACGGAATCACGATGGGGAATAACTTCCTGCCAGTTTGGCATTGAGGGTTTTGCGATTCTGGTTTTCATAACTCGGTTATTAACAGCTTTATTGTTTGTGAGAATAAACAACTCATCAGTATGAGGATAGATGTAATACTGATGACCGTTTATTCTTGGTTGAATGATCTTAAAATTGGCATTCGGTTCATTTGCATCTAAAATCCAGCGCTCATTTGTGGTTTTACTCCCACTTCCTAAAATTAAATAATTGTCATCTTCAGATCTGGCAACCCATACCCAGAAACGTTCATCTTCCTCAGTAAATATTAGTTCATCCTCTGTTACATCATTTCCTAAAATATGTCTATATATCTGGTGAGTTCTTCCGGCTTGATCTTCGGTTGAATAGAAAATGGTTTTACTATCATTAGCCCAAGCCAGATCACCAATTTTATTAACTGTATCGGTTAATAATTTATTTGTAAACAGATCCTTAATAACTAAAGTATAATCTTCCGCTCCAGAAACATCTACTCCATAAGCAAGATAACGATGGTCTGGGCTTATTTTACGCTCAATAATAGAGAAGAATTTATAACCCTCAGCGATCTTGTTTACATCCAGATAAATTTCCTCTTCCGCTTCTAAGCTTCCTTTCATCCTACAATAAATTGCATATTGCTTTTTTGCTTCTTTACGGTAATAATAGTAGTAATCATCTATTTTAACTGGAACACTTATATCATCATCTTTAATTCTGTTTTTAAATTCATTGAATAATTTCTTTTGCAGCTTCTCGGTTCTTTTCATTACTTTTCTAGTATATTCATTCTCTGCATTTACATATTCTAAAACAGTTGGATCTTTTCTGGTTTTATCTTTCAACCAGCTATAATTATCTATTAACTTAACATTATGTACAAAGGTAGTGTCCGGAATAATTTTCGCTATTGGTGGTTTAACATTACAGCCCAATAAAAGAATTGCAGATGAGATTAATAGTAATATATTTTTCATAATACTCCTTATTGAAAGGAATGGAATTTATTTAGCAAAAAATGTAAATATAAAAGTAAAAAAATTATTCAGTATTGAGTTCTGTAAGAAGCTCAGTCGCAACCTCTTCATCATCCTTTTGAACAAAGAACTCTACTTTCCCAATATCGGCACCAAAGGCAAAACTGAACTGCCCACCAAGAATGCTTTGCATATGTTCACCACTTACAAGATACTTAATATCTGCATTAATTAATATTGATTTAATAATTGCGGTTAAACCCAAATCTGAACTTTCAAATATTTTCACAAAATCCGGTGCTTCATTTTTATTTGGAAGTAAAAGCTCATTGCAGTTGGGACAATGCTCTTCAGCTGTATTTATTTGCTTATCGCATTTAGGGCAGTACATTTATATCCGTAAGCAGAGGAGAAATGCTTTCATTATTCTCAAAATTAAATTTCTTTTTAACAAATAGTTCAACACAAGCATCAACCACATCAGGATCGTATAGAATACCTCTATTCTGCTTGATCTCGCCTAATGCTCTTTCTAATCCGAATGCAGCTCTGTATGGGCGGTGAGATGCCATAGCCTCAACAACATCTGCCACCATTATGATTTTTGCTTCAAGCATGATCTTATTTCCACTGATCCCCTTGGGATATCCCGTTCCATCTATTCGCTCATGATGTTGAATAATGATATCTGCAACAGGCCATGGGAAATCAATATTTTTAAGAATATCATATCCTGCTTGTGGATGATTCTTGATAAGATTAAATTCAGCTGGAGTAAGCCTGCGTGGCATACTGAGAATCTCTGCAGGAATTGAGATCTTGCCTACATCGTGGATCATGCCGACCATATAAACTCCCTCTATTTGCTGATCAGAGAGTTCCATGTTTTCTGCTATAGCTTTTGCTAACATAGCCACTCTTCTTTGATGTCCTGCTGTATATGGATCTCTTGTTTCAATTATTAATTCTGTAGCAAATATGATGCCAGTTAGAGTTTTCTTTAATTTCACCATAATTTCACGAAGATGATGTTCCAATTTTTTATGTTTTGTTATGTTAATACCAATACCTAAAATACCAACTACTTTACCATTTTCATCAAAGCGTGGAGAAAGCGTCATCCTACTCCAAAGTTTTTTACCGTCTTTTGTGATTTGTTTTAATTCACATTCAGTTCCTTTTTTTGATGAAATAATAAGTTTTTTTGCTTTTAATGCAGCTCTCTTAGATTCAGCACCATCATAAATTATGTGAATTTTAAGCTTCCCAATTACTTCACTTGCTTTGTAGCCGAAAATATTTTCTGCTCCGGTGTTCCAATAAAGAATGTTTTGATGAAGATCTGTTGAAATTATGGAAACAGAAGAGGAACTTTCTAAAATATCTGTTAGAAGTATATTACTATCTATTTCCATATTAATATTATGTTCTTCTTTATTAACTTTTCGATCTACTTTGTTAGGTTTCACAATTCGCTCCTATTTTTTCTTTTGGATTTCAACCCTATTTCTTCCTAAGCGCTTAGCTTTGTAAAGTATTTTATCTGCAGCTTTAAGAACTTTTTCTGGTTTTGTTTGATTTCCACCATATTCCGCAATACCTATACTCACGGTCACAAAAACTGTCTTGCGGTCTTTAGAAGTTGTTTTCCCTCTATTTTTTGAAGTTGATGATCTTCTGATAGGCGAGCGAACTATGAACTCAGTACCTTTCAGTATTTCGCGGTATTCATCCATGTATGGTTTAGCCTCGCTAGCCTTTTTACCTGGGAATATTGTTGTGAATTCTTCACCACCATATCTAAAAGATTTAGCACCACCACTAACTTCACTTAACTTTGCAGCAACCATTTTTAAAACTTGATCACCAGTTTTATGACCATAATTGTCATTGAATTTTTTAAAATGATCTATATCGAGCATCGCAATTGCATAATTTTTATTTAATGTTGATAAGGTCTCATTCAAACTTCTACGACCATGTAACCCTGTAAGTTCGTCAATATAAGCCATAGAAAAAGATGCTTCAATTGTGGTGATAAGAAGAATAATACCAGTTGCTGTGAAGAAAAGCATCAGTGCCGGAATTGGTGTTGATGTACAAACTGCTAAGTAGGCAGAAATAACAACAAATATATAACCACCATTTCTAACATCTCGGTTATTTACAAATCTTATGATCATAAACAAGATAATAATAACAAATGATAAAAGTGAAACTGAAGGAACATTTTTTATTAGAGAAGTGCTAAGGAATACTCCATAAAGATGTTGTGTGAATGTTAATAATGCAGCAGCTAATTTTGGAAATTCAGCATGAAACTGAAGTATTATGTCAGATTCTGGCATCTCAATGAGAACAAAAAGAAAACGGAGAATTCCAAACTGAATAAAAATAAGAGCAGTATTTAAAAGAAAAGATCTAAGTTTTTGTTTTTCAATTATTGAAAAAATTAAGATATTTATCGGAAGTAAGAATGAAATTACTCTGGGAACAATAAAAATGATATCAGTTTCTGGATATGCAATAGGCTTGATTAAAATTAAATAGCTTCCAGCAAGGACGATTGTGCATAAGATCAATCCATAATTTTTTGAACGGATTCCCAATATTGCAACAATGATAAATAGAAAGTAGGGGATAAGTGGGGAGATTACAATGAAGGCAGTTAATTCATTATCAAAATTTGCAAGTTGAAGCATTGAATTCCATTGCCAATTTATAATCATTGATAAAATTATAATAAAGCTTGGAAATATCAACGGAGCTAACAATCTTCTAACATTATAATACAAAAAGCTCTCCCTAAGTTTTGCCCTGCAGTATTGCTTCTCTGGTTTTCTTTGTTAATTTCCAGAAGACAAGATCATAAGAATCATCTATCATACTTCTAATAACATTGTCCGAGATCAAGTCATTAATTATCACAGTATTCCAATGAGTTTTATTCATGTGATAACCTGGAATTACGGATTCATATTTTTCTCGTAAACCTTGAGCTACAAACGGATCGCATTTTAAGTTAATTCTAATTTGCTTTCCGTTTACCGGCATCAAAGCAAACATCTTGTTTCCAATCTTTATCACCATGGTTACATCATCGAATGGGAAATCTAATACTGCACCCTTCTTTTGCAAGCAGTAACCACGTAGTTCTTCCAAATTCATCAAACTAACTCACTTCTAAAATATTTCAATAAAACAACACGGGAAATGATTCCCGATATAATATAGGATAAAGCTACAGCTGCAAAAATTCCTGTCAATCCAAATAAACGTGAGCCTAAAACAGCAAGAGGAATATACAAAATGAACATTTGGAAGATTGTAAGGCATGCAGCTTGAAGGGGCTTATGCATTACATTTAATGCAGTTGTGCTTAATATGAAAATTCCTTGTAATGTGTAACTTAGTGGAACAATTGTAAGATATAATGCAATTGTTGAGATAACTTGAGGATCTTTATTAAAAATTCCTGCTATTGGATTTCTCAGAAAAATTAATAACAACCAAATCACTATTTCCCATAAAATTGTAAATCTATGACTAATATTAATCGCTGTATGAACTCTGTCATATTTATTTGCACCGATATTTTGCCCTATAAACGGACCAAAAACAGATGCAAGTGCATGAATGACTGCGAGAGAGAAAAATTCAATTCTAGAAGCTACACCAAACCCAGCAACAGCTGTTATTCCATAAGCAGAAACCATACGCGTTATAATGCCAATAGTTATAGGAATTATAACTCTTGCTCCCGCAATTGGAACACCAATAAAAAGCACTTTTTTCCATGAATCAATGATCTCAGAAATTTTAGGAATTTTGTAAGATATCATTTTCTCACGTTTTGTAAGAACCCACAATGCAACGGAGAAAGTTGTGAATCTACTTATTATAGTTGCAATTGCAGCACCTTTTATGCCCAGCTCCGGAAATGGTCCAATTCCAAAAATAAATAGTGGATCTAGAACCGTGTTCACACAAACAGCTACAAGCATGATAATACTTGGAGTTTTAGCATCACCGGTAGCACGGATCGCATTATTTCCCACCATGGGAACAACAACAAACGGCATTCCTAAATACCATATTCTCATATAAGTTTTTATATAGGGAAGAATTGAAGCTGTTGCACCCAGAGCTTTAAATAATGGTTCTATTGTGAATTGTCCGATTAAAACAAATCCGAAAACAATTAAGAATGAAAGAAGTAAACTATCGGTGGTTAATCTTTGCACTTTATGATTATCACCTTCTCCAATTGCACGTGAAATTACTGCAGAAGCGCCAAACCCTAAACCTAGGGCTATACTGGAAACGACCAGAACAACCGGAAAAGTAAAGCTGAGTGCTGCCAATTGATCTGTTCCAAGTTTTCCAACAAAAAAAGTATCAACTAAATTGAAGGCGACCATTCCAACCATACCAAGTGTCATAGCTATAGTCATCTTAGTTAGGGTTTTTCCTATATGTCCTTCAATTAATTTTGCTTTTGATCTACTATTTTGCATGAATTATTTTATTTTTGAGAACGTTTTTAAATCTTGATTATTGAAAGTAATTATTATCTTTGTTCCATTAACAGAAGTTATATCAAGATTACCACGTAGTTGAGAAACAAGAGTATTAACAAGAATAAATCCAATCGAGCCTTTAGAATTAACATCAAAATTTTGTGGAAGTCCGATACCGTTATCAGATAGTTCTAAATGGAATTGATCGCTATTAAATTTAAATGATATGCCAATTTCACCTTTTGCATCATTTGGAAAAGCATGTTGGATCGAATTTGAAATGATCTCACTAACTATCATGCCGCAAGGAGTAGCCATGTTAACATCCATTCTTATATCTTCAATATTATAATTGATCTTGATCTTTCCAGGGGAGACATTATTTGTGCTTATCAGATTTGCAACAATTCCACTGATATAAGATGGAATATTAATGTTTTCAAAATCACCTGATTGGAATAATTTACTTTGAACAAGTGCCATTGAATGGATACGATCTACACTTTTCTGCAATTTAGTTTTAACGCTCTCATTCTCGGCAAGCTGAGCCTGCATTCGTAATATACTTGTTATTATTTGAAGATTATTTTTAACTCTATGAAATACTTCTTTCAATAAAATTTCTTTTTCATTAAGAGCTTTTAGTGTCTTTTGCTCTGCCTTTATCCTTATCGTGTTATCTCTAAAAATACCAATAATTTCTTTTTCATCTGTTTGCCGATTTGGTGATAAAGATGATGTGACCGTTATAAATCTAATTTCTCCATTTGGACGAATAATTTCCAGATCATAAGTAGATAATAAATCGTTTTCTAGTTTGTTACTTGTTCTTGATAATACATTTAAAGCCGATTCAGGTGATAAGAAATCTTTTAAATTTTGTGAAATCAATGTTCCTGGTTCAACTCCAAAGATCACCTCTGCTGCTTTATTTACATAAATGAATTCTTCATTGCTATTAACAATTCCAATTCCTTCACCCATGTTTTCTACAACTGTTGTATTTTTTTCTTCACTTATTTTTAAGTCTTTAATTGCAAAATCACGTTGTATGGCAATAGAAACAAGTTGAGCATATAATTCTATAAGATTTTTCTTATCAACTATCGAAGAATTTCCACGAAGAATTATATTGATACTTCCAAAAAGTTTTCCATTTGATGTTAGCCCAATTGCATAAATAGATTTTATATTTAATAGTTTAGAAATTGAAGAAGACATAGTTTGTGAAAAGCCACCCGAAGTGAATTCCTGAAATCCTCCTGCAATTTTAATTAATTTACCTGAAAGTAATAAATTTTCAATTTCATCTGTTGAATCTGAAGATAACCCAATTGGATTGAATCCAATTAGCTTGATTACTTTGTCGAATAATTTACTATTGAAGTGTATTGATTTAAGAATTAATTTACTATTTTCATATGAACTTATTGTAATTGGACTTATCCCAATAAGTTCAAAAAGCTTTTTTGATATGACATTATATATATTAATCTGGGGTGTTAGCCTAACAAAATCGAGAGCTGTATTAGTTATCAACTCGAGTTCTTTATTATACGCATTGTTTTTTTCTTCTGCTAATCTACGAGTGTTTATTTCTTTTGTTAAATCTTGTAGAGTTTCTGTGATTTTCTTAGTTCTGTTGATTACTTTGTCTTCTAAACTTGCGTTAATATTTTTTGTTTTTTGTTGCTCAATTTCTAATAATTCTAACAAAAAGAAATTTTTTCTTGTGGTGTATTCTATAGTGTAGCAGGCGAGCATTCCTAAAAAATTAGCACCTACAAGAAAAAAATTGTTGTTAACAAAAATCATTGTTGAAGTTTTTAATAATGATAATGAAATAATTTCGTAAGATACAATTATTATTAGTCCGACAACTGAAGCCCAAATAAATCTGAGTTTGCTAACTGTATAACAATAAATTAAAACTAGCATTATCCCGGCATAATAAGAATATGAAGCAACTCCTGTAGCCATCAAGATCATAACAGAGATGTTTATCCCTGCGATAATAATATTAATTGCCATCAATAATTGGAAATTCTTTTTAAAGAATTTTGTATAGGTTAGTATATAAGTTATTAATACCGGTGGTGCAATTATTACAAATCTTAAGAACCAAAATATGTGTTTTAGGTCTGGGACTAAATAATAATCTAAGATTGCAAAAGAACTATAAAGGAAAAGTCCTAATAGTAGTGCATTGCGTACTAAATTTAATGAGAGGTCATAATAGAAGTCTTGAAATTTTGATTCATAGTTGTTATCTCTAAAAGAAAGGGACAAAGGAAATAATTTCATCTGTTCTGTGTTATTTAAGAAATTAGTATCCTTTATGTTTTTTTTCATTCTTATATGTTAAATATTCTCTTTATCTATAATTTTCTTAAACTGTTCCGGGTAATGTTTTTCTAAGCAATCCGGGCAGATCCCATGACTAAAATCAACATTAGAATGCTTGGCTATGTAATGTTCAACATTTCCCCAAAAACCTGAGTCATCACGAATTTTTTTGCAATGAGAACAAATTGGAATAAGACCTTCAAGTGTTTTAACTTCATCGAGTGCTTTTCTAAGTTTGCTAATTAGGTTTTCTCGCTCTTCTTCAATTCTTTTTCTTTCTGTAATATCTTTATAAATAACAAAAGATCCTTTAACTTCATTATTTATAAAAATTGGTGCTGCTGAAATTGATACTGGGAGCAATTCTCCAGCCTTATCTTTTCTAAACGAATCGAAATATACATAACCAGAGAGTGTATCATCATTTAGTTTAATTGCTTCGTTATTCTTATCATCAGGTATTATTACAGAATTAATTTTTTTTCCTTTTATCTCTTCTAATGTATAACCAAAAAATTCAATAAATCGTGGGTTAACATTAACAATTGTAAAGTCATTATCTAGATATGCACATGGTTCAGGATTCCCGAGAAACATGCTCTCAAACTTTGCTTTGCTTTCTTCTAGTTTCTTCTCTGAATTGTATTTTACAAGAGCTATCTCTATCGCTGCATATAATTCCTTTGCTTCAAATGGTTTTAGGATGTAGCCATAGGGGGCGATCTGCTTTGTGGATTCAATAGTTGAAATATCAGCATAGGCAGTTAGGAAGATTATTGGAATATCAAATTTCTCTTTAACCTTTATTCCTGTCTCAATACCATTTAATTCACCTTCCAACATGATATCCATAAGTATTATATCTGGTCTTATGTCATCTAGGTTTTCAACAGCATCTTCACCTTTACTAAATATACCGGCAACTTCATAATTATATTGAGTAAGGGTAAATCGGATATCTTCTGCTATCATTTGTTCATCTTCGATAATTAATACTTTAATCATTTAAATGTTCCCCTAATTTGAATTATACCATTGAGATTTTAAAGATGACGAAATAAGTCAAGAAATTATTAAATAATCATAATATACTTTACAAATATAAGTGTAAAATAAATTTAACAAAAATTATCTGTAAACATAGGAGTATTCTAATGAAAAAAATTGGATATGATTTCCCTGAAATACCGCGTAAAACAGCACTTCATAATGTAGAAGAATGGTATCAAAAATTATTATCAGAAAGGCTAAATAGAGATTATTCACCACTTAAAACTAGTAATTTCGGTGAATATGAAATGGCAGTAAATTATCTTACTTCAATATTGGAAGAAGCAAAAGCTGTAGAGAAAGTAGCTATATTTAATATAGATCATATGGCTCAAATACAATTCACAGGTTCAAATGCCGTTTCTTTACTTGATAGAGTGCTTCCTGCGGATGTTAAGAATATGAAGATAGGACAGTGCAAATATACGTTGCTACTCACAGAAGAAGGATCCGTTCTAGATGATTTGATCATCATGCGTGTTAACGAAGATAATTTTATTTTAGTAATAAATGCAGGGCATGATATAACCGATGAAGAAAAAAACATGATCTCAGATGCAGATTTAATATATAAATATAAAAAAGAAGATGAAGTTGTAAACATAACTGATATTTCTGATGAGCTTGTTAAAATTGATATTCAAGGTCCTTTATCTTTTAAATTGATAGCTAAACTTTATGGTGAACAAGTTTTAAAAAATAGAAACAAACCTACAAAAAATATGAAATTTTTTACATTCAATGAATTTGAATATGAAGAACAAAAATATTTAATTAGTAGAACTGGTTATACAAATCGTTGGGGTTGGGAACTTTATGTGCCCGTAGCTGTTGCTGAAGATCAATTCAAACGTATTGCATTGGAAGCTCTTGATCTTGAAGGACTGGTAGTTGGATTGGGTGGTAGAGATGAGAATAGGATATCTGCTGGGAATTTTGGACTTCCACTAAATGGAAGTGAATACGATAAAGGTCACACTCCGGTAAATGCACCACTGTTCAATGCTGCTATAGATATGAGTAAAGATGGCTTTGTTGGCAAACAAGCATTACAAGCTGATATTGATTCGGGCACTGATAAAAAAATGGTTCTATTTATTTCTGAAGGGATTGTAACAGGAAAAGAGATCTATAAAGATGGTAAAAAGATTGGAAGAGTTACTTCCAGTATAAATTCTCCGAATGTTTCTAAGGAAAAGCGTGAATTCATTGGTTCAAAGCGAAAAAATGTAAATGGGGAAGATGGTACTGCGGCGATCGGACTTGGCTGGGTAGATAGTAATCCTTTTGAAATTGATAATGATGGTAAAGATATTCTAATCAGTAATGATAGAGCAGTACGGATTCCTGTGGAATTCATCAGACTTGATAGTAATTGTAATGTTAAAGGTAAACCAATTAAGGGTTATATCTCTGGAGATGGTGTAACTCCAGCAACAGCACCAAGAGCTTTAAAAAATATTCAAAATTTGTAATTATTTATAAAATATAAAGATAAGATTTAGTAGAAATATTTCTAAGAATATTTTTTGATAAAAACATAAAAAATCTTTGACACATAAACCCGCAAATCTAAATGTGCTCAACGTGAGTTAAGTGAGAAATGCGGGGGCGTAGTTCAGTTTGGTTAGAACGCCTGCCTGTCACGCAGGAGGTCGCGAGTTCG
>CAXCCM010000035.1:0-13128 GCA_963981005.1 uncultured bacterium
GATGGAGATGGTGATGAAGATTCTACTTTGCAAGATCCTTCATTTATCTATCAATCAGCAGGATTTTACACTGTAACACTTACTATTGAAAATAATTCAGGAAGCTCTGATTCCGAAACTAAGGTAGATTATATTCATGTTTCAACATCAAGTATGCCGGAAGTAATTTTTAGTGAAAGCTTTGAAAGTACAATTTCAGATTGGTTTATAGTTAGTGTTGCCAGTGATCATGATTGGCAACAATCTGATGATACATCTAACTATACTCATCCAAGTTCTGTTCCAGATGGAAGTTGGTATGCGTATGACAATAATTATGGAGCAGACGAACCGGCAAATGACTGGCTCATCTCCCCCGCTATAGATCTAACACAATTCGATGATCCTTACTTCAATTTTGAAGCATGGACAAAATTCTCTGATACAATTTCTGGTTTGGAAGTGTTTGTCTCTTCCAACTTTACAGGAGATCCAATAACTGCAGACTGGACGTTATTAGCTGCTGATCTTCCTTCACAAAATAGTGATAATTGGCAAAATTCAGGTGATATTGATCTTAATGATTTTACAAATGATGAAGTTAATATTGCATTTCAATATACTTCTACCGGTTTTGGTGCAAATAATACAACTGCCTGGGCAATTGATGATCTAAATGTAATGGGGTATGAACCTTCATCTGTAGAAAATAATTATAATATCTCGAACTACGGTCTTTCCAATTTCCCAAATCCTATTACTGTAGGAACTTCCAGTACACAAATCAGTTTCAGTCTTACCGAAAGTTCCCAAAATGCGCAAATTGAGATATTTAATATTAAAGGACAAAAGGTGAAACAGCTTAGACGCAATTCAGTAAATCAGCTCACAGCAGGACAGCATTCGGTTGTTTGGGATGGAACTGATTATAATAACAGAAAGGTAAGAACGGGAATATACTTCATAAATTTAAAGATAGACAATATAAATGTTGATAATAAGAGATGCTTAGTAATTCATTAAAATGAGGAAGTGATATGAAAGGACTTGATAGACTCACCTTAAAATGTGTTTTAGAACGAAGCGCAGTTCTTTATGCTACAAAACCTTGCGTAAGCTGGGTTAACGGTAAACCAATTAGATACAATGAATTTCTTGAACAAGTTAAAGAAATTCAACTTTATTTGTTGGATGGAGGAATTGGCAAAGGTGATAAAGTTGCCATTTTAAGCGAGAACTCACCAAATTGGGGTATAAGTTATTTTGCCATAACAACACTTGGTGCCATAGCTGTTCCTATACTACCAGATTTCCGAGATAATGAAGTTCATCATATTCTTCGTCATTCCGAAAGCAAGGCTGTGTTTATATCGAAGAAGCAATTTGTAAAGATCGAAGAATTTGATGATGATCAAATAAACCTTCGCATTCTTATTGATGATTTTTCAATTCTACCCCCAGAAACAACGATCGCAAAATTAAGAAAAACAATTTCCAAGAGAACACGACCAATTTCTAAACTAAAAGATTCAGCATTAAAATTAACTGGACTCCGCTCATCTGAAGTTGATGAAGATGATGTTGCTTGTATTCTTTATACTTCTGGAACAACGGGAAACTCGAAAGGTGTTGTTCTCACACATAAGAACCTTGTTTTTGATTCAATTGAAATACTTACTATACAAAATGTTATTGAAACAGATAGATTCGTCTCGGTGCTTCCTCTTCCTCATACTTATGAATGTACTCTCGGGCTTATTATGCCGATAATGAAAGGTGCTTCGATTAATTATCTTGATAAGCTTCCAACTCCGAGTGTTCTACTTCCTGCTCTGCAAAAGATAAAACCAACCATCATGCTTACGGTTCCATTAATTATGGAGAAGATTTTTAAGAATAAAATATATCCAACTTTAACTGCTAATCCAATCTCAAAGACGCTTTACAATTTTCCACCAACCAGAAAATTACTACATTATATAGCAGGTAGGAAATTATATAATTCATTTGGTGGTAAGCTTCATTTCTATGGAATTGGTGGTGCACTTTTATCTGCTGATGTAGAGAAATTTTTAAAAGATGCTAAATTCCCATATGCAATTGGATATGGATTAACCGAAACATCGCCTTTAATTGCCGGGGCTAATCCTAATTTTACAAAATTTCGTTCTACAGGAACAGTTCCCTCTAATATAAAGGTTCGTATTTATGATCCTGATCCTAAAACCGGAGAAGGTGAAATTCAAGCAATGGGCGATAATGTGATGAAAGGATATTTTAAAGATCCTGAACGTACAAAAGAAGTTTTTACTGATGATGGCTGGTTCAAGACAGGTGATCTTGGGATTTTGAAAAATGGATATTTATACATAAAAGGTAGATTGAAAAATGTAATAATCGGTGCCAGTGGCGAGAACATCTATCCCGAAGATATTGAATCTGTTATAAACCAGCATCACGATGTTTTGGAATCTATTGTATATGAAGCAGATGGAAAGATTGTAGCTCGTGTTCACCTTAATTATGAACTGATAGATAAAGAGCATAAATCTAAACGAACAAATGAGAAACAAATGCGTGAATTTATTAGTGATCTTTTGCAGGATATTAGAAAAAGTGTAAATTCACAAGTTTCAACATTTTCCAGTATCAAGAGAATAATTGAACAACGTGAACCTTTTGTAAAAACACCAACAAAAAAGATCAAGCGGTATTTATACACTGAATAAACCCCCTTTAATCCCCCTTACAAGGGGGATGGGGATATTTTACTAATCAACATTATCGGTCAATTCGGGGAATTGATCCTACATTCTAAGTTGAAAACAGAGTTTATCTAGCCATCATTCCAACAAATGGATTTCCAACCTTTTCATCTTCGATTGTTGAATCGGGTCCATGACCCGGAAGAACCTTTATCTTCCCATCTAACTTAAACAATTTAGATTTTATTGAGTTGAGTAAGGTTGAGTAATCTCCACCAGGTAGATCAGCTCTTCCTATACCTTCAGCGAAGAGTGTATCACCACTGAATAACAGATTTCCGGTTAAAATACATATACTTCCTTTCGAATGACCAGGAGTGTGAATGATCTGTAACTTTTCCTTACCTAAGAGCAATTCATCACCATCTTTAAGAATAATATCTGCTTTGGGAGCAATTAATGTTGAATTCCAATATGTACTTAAATTTAAATTAGGATCTGTTAATGATGCTTCATCTTCTTTGTGAATGCATTTCTTCACATTAAATTTATCATTAATGCTTTCGTTTCCGCCAATATGATCTCCATGCCCATGAGTTGAGATTAAATATTTCAGGTTTAGACCCAATGCATTGATCTCATTAATTAAACTTTTTGATGGAGCTGCGGGATCAATTATTGCTGCTTCTTTGGAAATATCATCCCACACAAGATAAGTATTTGTTCCAAATTCTGGGAACACATTAAATGTTTTGTATTTCATTAGTTACATCCTATATCAAATATTGTTTTACTTTTTCATCAGCCATTTTTTCAGCTTCAATTTCATCATTAAGTTCAAAATTTTTCCCATATTGAATGACCTCTGAGTTTTTAACTTTAGAATTATATCGAAGCAGAATAGAACCAGCAAATTTTATGTCTTCAATTTTCGGTTTGCTATTTGATTGAATTATTCCTAGAGGTCCCGGAAAATTCTTTGTTTGAATAACAATTTCATCTTCTATTAAATCACTAAGAATGTTATTTTCATTATTATTTCTTCCAATAATTAATTTAATTTTTTCATTCAATCTGAGGTGTCTACCTGTCTTAAGAAGCTCAATAGAATTTTTATTCATCATATTGTACTGCATCAAATCTTTTAACTTATTAGAAAATCCTGCATCCGTTAAAAGGCACCCACCTCCTGGTGAAGGATAAAAATCAATTCCAAATCCTTTCGCCATTTCCATCTGCCTTTTCCTGTTTCGTCCTTGAATATCGAGCATTTCATCTTTAATTACCCAACCCTCACGAATTGGGAGTGTATCAGCAAGTAGTTTTTGACAAAGAGGACGAACAAGTAAATCTCTAATATCACTTAGTTTCCCAACTGAATTCAAAGCATCTTTCCTCTGACTCATCGGCCTTTGACCTAACACTTCACCGGAAATAATAAAATCTACGCTATGTTCCTTCATTAATCTTCCTGCTTCATGGAACATAAGTCCGTGGCAATCAATACATGGATTCATATTTTTCCCAAATCCGTACTTTGGTTTCTCTATCATTTTTAGGTGAAGGTCTGTAAGATTGTGTACCATAAGATCAAAACCTATTTTCTTTGCTGTTTCTTTAGCCCTATCAGGCCCAAAGAACGGCGTACTGAAAAATATTGGCATAACTTCATAGCCCAAGCTTTTCATGTGCATAACGGCCATTATACTGTCTAGCCCACCTGAAAATAAAGCAAAACATCTGTGTTTTCTCTTCATTATTTTTTCCTCTTAATAATCTATGGTGCTGGAAGGGGGACTCGAACCCCCGACCTACTGATTACGAATCAGTTGCGCTACCATCTGTGCCATCCCAGCATCAATATTACTTATTATTTATTTTTAGAAAATTTTATGTACTTTGCAGGTCAAGTGGATTTATTTGAAATTAATGAATAATATATATTTTATTGCTGATAGAATGCTGTATTAAATATTTCTGATACCTTTTGTAGAAAAAGCATTTAATGATAGATCTGCAAATTCACTTTTCTGAAATTTTTCAATTGCAGCAGCTCCAATCATTGCAGCATTATCCATACAATATTCTAATGCAGGGAAGTGAACTTTCGCTCCAATAGAACTACCTTGTTCAGATATCTCGCTACGTAATAAACTGTTAGCAGAAACTCCACCAGCTACAATTATTGTTTTTGCATTAGATCTTTTTGCATATGAAATTGTCTTAGAAACTAAACTATCAACAATAGCTTTTTGTACAGATGCTGTAATGTCAGCGATATGCTCTTGAATAAATTTTGTATCTTTACTCGCCAGATAATTCCTAACTGATGTCTTGAATCCGCTAAAACTGAAATCAAAATTATCCTTTCTATTGAGTGCCCTTGGAAAGTGATGAAATTTGGGATTTCCCTTTTTAGATAACTTATCGATAAGTGGTCCTCCGGGATAGCCTAATCCTAGCAATTTAGAGACTTTATCAAAAGCTTCTCCAGCTGCATCATCACGTGTTTTTCCAATAACTTCAAAATCATCCATAGATTTAAAATCAACAAGTTCGGTATGACCACCTGAGACAACAAGAGCCAAGTATGGAGGCATGAGTTGTGGGTTATAGATACGGTTTGCATAGATATGTCCAAGCATGTGATTTACAGCAATTAGTGGTTTATTTAGGCCATATGCCAAACTCTTTGCAAATGAAACACCTACCAGCAAAGCTCCAATTAATCCTGGATTTACAGATACTGCAATTGCATCAATATCTTCAAATGATATCTCAGCTTTTAAAAGTGCGGCTTGAGTTAGTTGCATAATATTTTTTAGATGTAATCTGGAAGCTAATTCAGGTACTACACCACCAAAATCTTCATGAGTTGTTTGAGATGATATAAGGTTTACATCTACACTAAAATCTGAATTAACTACTGCAACCGATGTATCATCGCACGAGGTCTCAAAGGCTAATATTTTAAAATGTTCTTTTTTATCATTGCCGATCATTCTGGATGACCTGAATTCTTTGAGGAGTATATTCAATAATTTTAACACCTGATGGAACTTCGAATGATACATTTGCAAAATCTTTTTTCAAAATTGATGTATTTAAGTTTGCTGTAATCGAGCTAGTACTAAGCTGCTCTACTATCTCTTTTGGTCCGCTAACCATAACAGAAACTTTCTGTGGAATTATTGTGATATGCTCTGCGTCTGGATATTTAATAGGAATCAGTGAAATGGTTCTCTGTATTATCTTTGTGTTTGTTATCTCAAATTCTATTTTATCTTTTTGAAGTTCGATCTTGGGATCTGGTGAGATCAATTCTGCTGTCAGTTTCCCATCTTCGATCATTTTACTTGAGATTTTCTTTGTAAGAATATATTCGACTTCATTCAATAATGCAAGAGGTCCTTTTATAGTAATTTTTCTATTTTCATTCTTAATTTTATTTTTAATAAAGAATTCCTCATCATTTGCAGAAGAATATTGAATCTTTAGTATTTTTTTTCTTTCAACAAGTTTATCCATATTTATAAAAAAATCTTCAGTTTTATCAATTGAGTTTATCTTCAGATCTATCTTGTTAGAATAGATAAGTTGATCAGCTTTCGGGTTTATCTGATTTTTCCCGTAACGAAAATGAGATGTGTTTATCTGAAAAGATTTCCTTGAAAATTGGAATAAAAGGATGTCTTTGCCTGTTGCACTAATATTTACTGTAACTTCTGGTAATCTAGAAGAATCTGGAATCAAATTTTGTGGAGTATCAATTAATTTAATAGGAATATCAATTTCAATTGTGTGTTCTTTAATAAGTATTTGATGGAACCATAAAACAATAGCAATAAATAATACTAACAATTTTATGGAAATATTATTTTTCATTTTAATTAAATGTTATCTATTTACTATATAAGATAATCTCTCACCCATGTTCGAGACATTCTCGTTCTCATCATTTGTCCAATCATTGATGGTTTGCTTTGTTAGTAGAACAAATTCTTCCGATTTGTCTCTTCTACTTCTTTGAACAACAATGTTAGCCAATTTTTTCATAGAAACCCAGATAGTTTTAATTCTCTTTTCTGAGCCCAAAGAAAGCCATTCCCTAATATATGGGAATACAACAATAGGATTAGCTCTGGCTACTTGTGTAAGAATATGAGTGATCTTTTTCTGAACTTCAATTTTATCGTCATCGATTGCTTTGCTGATAAATTCCATGATAAAGCCAGGATCAGATTTTGCTATATTCTCCATACCATGAAAAGAAAGAGCACGTTTTTGAGAATCATCTGAATCGATCCATTTAACAATATTCTCTTTCATGAAATCAGGATAATGTCTCCACATTTCATTTATCACACTTTCAACTTCCCATGGTACGCTATCAAATGTTTTTTCTAATAATTTAAAAATCTTTTCAGGGCTGTTTCTATCTAGGTCATAATAATAGAATAATGCAGTTGCTCTTACACCATATATTCTGTGCTTAAGCATAGGTTTGATGATCTTTTTCATCTTAGTTTTCTTACTGTAATCTGTTAAACTTTTTCCTAAATATTCACGAATAAAATAATTCGGTGTTTTAGATATTTTTATCAATATATTCTGAGCTTCTTCTAAGTTATTTTTATCAAGACAGTTAAAGATCGAATCTAATATCTCATTTAACTCTTTACGATCATCACCATCTAATCTGCCAATTTCGTTCAACTGTTGCTCCTTTTTATAAATTAAGCATACGGATTTAAATTTTGATCTTGTGTGCCCAAAAGGCAATAAATGAAGAAATTATTTAACTTCACAAAAATCGCTTAACTACAATGTATGCAATTATTTTTCTTTTGATATGCCGTCAACGAATTTTATTAATTAATTTTTAAATCCCTTTCTTAACTCTTTTTCTAAGTTAGGGTCAATCTTACTACTGTCATCTCTTTTCCAACGATTATCTATAACAGCAGTTACCGGTGAATTATTTTTTATGTACTCAACAATAACATCTCGCAATCCCTGTTCATAACGTGTTATCTGAGATTCAGGCACTTGTGTTAGCAAGGCTAATCCGGCATTCCCCTGCAGTAAAAAATCTGATGTTGCAATCTTATAAATCTTGTCTGCCTGCCATGGTTCACCACCAATAATTAATTTTGATACTCTATTAAAATTATCTCGCTTTCTATTAATTACAACTTTAATTCCTGCAGTTCTTAAACCATGCCTGCTTCCAGAAACTCGAGTTTCAATTATCTCTTTTAAAAATGTTCCATCTACTTCAATAAGGGCAATCTGATTATCAAATGGCATCACACTAAAAACATCTCTATAGGTAATTGGACCAGAAAGTAATTCATCACGAATACCACCAAGATTCATAAATGAAAAGTCAGCACCTGTATAATCTTTCATTGCTTCGCAAACAAGATTCCCAATAAGATTTTGAGGACCAGATCCAATCTTGGTTATATTCATGTTGGCTTGCCCAATGATCTCATCCATTCCAACTTCTGCAATTTGCTGCATTACCAATATGGTATCACCAATTACCACATCCGGAATATATTCATCCTCAAACATTGTAACCAGTACACCCTCTTTGATAGCAGGAACTTCATATCCGAAGATTGTTTTTGTTTCTTTATCTATTTGAATTGTAACATGCCCAACGCTACTTCCATAGGCATATCCCTGTAAAACCATTGTATGTGTATCAGGATCTTCCCAAGGCTCTGCAAATCCTTTATGCATATGCCCGCCAAACATGATATCAATACCCTCAACTTCGTGAGCAATTTCTTGAGCATCATATCCCCAACGTCGTTCTTCTTGTCCTTCAATATTTTGCGAATAACGTGTGTCATAAGCTGGTTGAGGATAATATGGAAGTCCCATATGTGCAATAACAATTACAATATCAACATCTTTCTCTCGAACAATATTTACATACTTCTGTAATTGTTCTTTTGCAGGTAAGAAATCTACATTTTTTATGTTATCTGGAAAGCTCATCTGCTCTGTATCTGTAGTTGTAACACCTATCACACCAATTCGCACTCCTATTTTTTCTATTATCTTATATGGAAGCACGTAATCAATAAGCTCATCAGTTCCTTTCTTAACTATATTACATGATAGAATTGGGAATTCTGCATCGGCAAGTGTATTAATTAAAATTTCTTCACCCAGATCAAACTCATGATTTCCAATTGCTAAAAAATCATAACCTATCATATTCATGTAAGTTATTACTGCTCGTCCTTCACTCATTGTGCCAACAGGATGTCCCTGATAGAAATCTCCAGCATCAACCAGCAAATTATCACGATAGCCAGCTTTAGAAAGCTTACGTATTCCCTTAATATATGTTGCTGCAGAACCACCACCACCAAGTATCGGTGGAAAATCAGGATTCATAAAGGTTGCAGGATATCTATCTATTCCACCATGAATATCATTTGTGAACATTATATCCAGCAAGAGATCTTCAGCTAAAAGCATACTGCTGAACAAAAGTAAAAAAACTAATAATAATTTAGTTTTCATTATTTCCTACCAAGTAAAACTAACTGCAGATTTCAAGTTGATAAACGTTTCGTTTATTGTATCGGGATTTTCCCAACCACGATCTTGTAAATTGAGGTAAAAATAGTTTTCCCACAGATCTTCGTGATCATAATAACTATCTTTAAACATATCAAGAGTTTCATACTGACGGTTAGAGAATTCCAAAGAGACATCAAATATGAATTTATCTAAGATAGTAAAACCTGTTCCTGCAGTAAATGTTGGTGTTGTTATCTCATTTGCAAAAACAAATCCAGAATCTTCATGCAGACCATAACTGGTTGTATAATTAAATCCGAAACGGAATGGAATTTTATTCTTTAAGATGTGCTCAACGCCTATATAATAGTTAATTGCATCATCATAAAGCGGATTTGTGTCTGACCATTTTATATATTCCATATCACAATTCATAACTGTTCGCATAATATTTCTTGGCTTAAAAGAAAATCCAACACGTGCATTCATTGGCAGAATATATTGTGCGTATGTTAGTGAATCTAAAGCTGTACCGGTTGAATCAAATTTTGTATAAACAAATACTGCAGTATTCACATCTTCCCCATCTTTATTGCCAGTTACATCTAATTCAACTTTAGGTGTAATACTTAAAGCCAGATCAAATCTTGAAGAGATATGAAAATTAGCTCCAACTTTAAATTGAATTGCAGAAAACTCTCTATCTAAGGTATTTATTGTGTCTGTAAGCGTATTATTCATAATATCTTGTGCTTCAGTCGTCCAGATCACACTTCTTTCCAATTCCGAGTCACCAGTTAGTTGTGCGATTTCTAAACCTAAAGAACCAATGTTTTTATATTTAAATGCAGTTTGGAACGCAATCGCGTTAATTCCACCTTGGCTTTCTATAGAATTCTGTGCTATCTTGGGTGGGTATCCATTTTCATCGGAATTCCTGTTATTCCTAACCTGCTCAAAATAATCTGCATTAAAACTAACCTGCGGTCTATATTGAAGTGAAGTTGCAAATTCAAAATCTGAGAAAGTTCTTTTATAATATATTCCACCAGCAAAATCTGAGAAGAAATTCACATTGCTTACATAAACAGCGTCTCCACAATAAGCATCGAAAGAATTGTACATTGGCAAAGATCTGTTATCAGAATCTATCATGAAACCGCTTACTCCCTGAAAACCAAATCCATTTTCCATGCCTGTTATGTTGGATGGATTTACCATTGAATCTAATAATCTTAAACCCCCAGCACCGACTGCTGAGCCCATTGCAGCTGAGTGTGGGTCGAAGTTTCCAATAATATTACCGGTCTCTTTTTCTAATAACGAGTATGAAAACAAACTTGAGATTAAAGTTATTATTGCAATTGTAAAAAAAACTCTTTTCATCTATCCTCCAGATATCTTAAACTTAAAATTTCCAATCAAGCTGTAAGCGGATAATATTGTCTTCACGTTCTACACGTTGGAAATAATATTCTCCCTCTTCAGGAATATCGTTGTAATCCCTGAATTCCAGCTCTCTTGTTTTGAATTTTTTGTATTTATATTTTAATGATAAATATACATTCTCTGCTATTCTACTGTGTATATGGAACCAAGTTTTAAATCCTCTATCAGTATGATCAAAATCTAATTCTACATCTTCAAAATCCCAAATTGAGCCACCATTAGCATACCACATTGAAAAGGATCCTACAACTTTTAGGTTCTTACTAAAGTGATGTGTATAATCCAATCCAATCCAATCAGCTGTTGTAAGAGTTTGACCTTGAGCCATGTCTGGAGCTCCTGGTTCTGCCGGATTTGATAGAATTGAAAGATATGGTGGTTGTATTACTTGTCCATATACATAAGTAAGAACTAACTTATTAAAATTTGATAGATATGTAATGACATCAAATTGGAATTCATCTACTTGTGATTTTCCTCTTTCCATATCATCATCATATCTTTTTACTTGATGTTTGTAACGCGTTTTAAACCGTATCTGATGAATAGGTTTGAATTCTAATGTTGTTTGGGTTCTAACACCTCGACGTGCATCTGATTTCCTTTCCCAAATATCGAGATATGCTTTAGTGAGTGTGAGCATTCTATGGAATTGATATCTTGTTTCAAAATAGATACCTTTTTCAGCAGATGGCTGTGCTGAATTATTGTACATATCATTAAGTAAGGTATTATTTAAGCCATAAGTCATTTTCTCATAAACTGTATCATCAAATCTTTCACTTTCAGAAAAACTGCGATGATAAGGGTTATCAAAATCGAGATCATAATCGCGATAAATTGAGAGAAGATATAAATTATCAAATTGTGTGTAAGAACTTATAAGAAGCGCACTTGGATCATCTCCGATCTTTTGAATATGCCCATTTTTTTCTAGTTCTGCATATTCACCTTGGAAAGAAGTATTGTTTAACACTGTTCGCCAATCGAAGCCTACAACTCTTCTATAGTTTCTATCACCATATTCCTGCGTAATTGTTGAGTACATATTTGTAATTTCATTATCTGTTATCTTCCATTTACTTTCAGCATAATTATCTTCAGATATAAGAAGATGCTTCAGTTCATCTTCTTCTGGAACAACAAATTCTCTATCATATCTTGCTTCATACCCTGTAAAACCAATGTGCATTCCAATGAATGGAGAATATTCTAAATGTCCTCCAATAATATCTTCCTGCAATACATCGAGGCGTGGAGCTATCTTCACTTGATTCTGATTACCTGCATATTCATTAAAGAAATCTTCAGCTTCTTCCAGTTCATCATTAGAGAAGCGATTTGTTAAATTAACATATCCCAGAATGTAGTCATCATCATCTAATTCACCATTTTCATTGCTGTCGTAAACTACTGCATCTTTTTTATCGGAAGATAGGAATACAACAGCATTCATATTATTTCGCTTCCAGTCTAAAGCTACTCCGCGCAGAGCATACTCTTGTGTTCTGGAAATATCACCAATAATTCCAGTAATCCTTTTGTTGAAGCCATATCCTGTCTTTCTGGGGCTATATGAATCGGTATTTTCCATAACCAATCCTTCTCCAAAAGTAGCACGGAAATTCCCAGCATATACTTTTAAGAAATTATTGCCCATAAATTCTAAGTTATTTTCATAACCAATATAATATTTACCGTTCTCAAAAATATCTTCTGTATTATTATCAAAGATCGACGTTGAACCTTTAGAAGTTTCATAAATGATTCCTGCCTTAATTTGATCTTTATAGCGCATCCTAAGTTTATTCATCATTGAGGCGCGATGGGATTCCATATTGAAATAACCCCAATAAGATTTATTCTTAATTGCAGGACTTCCATCGGCAAATCTTATCATCGATTCCATATACATCTCTTTTTCATCATCACCATATGGGCTATCGTTATATTTCATCTGATAATCAAAATAAAAATCTCTTATTTCTGGTTGATCTGAATAATAGATATAATGTTGAAGATTTTTTGCACCATAATAGGAAATTCCCGGTGACTTTCGTAGATCACGATAACTAGAGATAGAATCACCCATAGATACGCGGTTTAATATAGCTGCAACATCGAGTGGTGATGTATTTGGAAGGTTTAAAATATCTGAGAATGTAAGTTTATTAATGTTTCTTGGTGAGATTAGATAATCTTCCCAGATATCACTCATCCCTTCTTGTAAACCCTCATTACTGCCAAGTCTTTCAATTAAATAATATATTTCATCTCGACGCTGTGCTGATTCATCTTTTTCGTCATAATGAGATACCGAAACTAGTGGTTTAAGTGAATTTAGTGTTTGTTGATCTATAGATTCAATTTCACGTAGTTGGTAAATACTCTGAAAAAAACTAATATAATATCTGTAGTTATAAATATCTTCAGCTTGTTGATCGGTTAT
>CAXCCM010000036.1:0-12832 GCA_963981005.1 uncultured bacterium
CCTAATAAATAAAATTTGACATCACCAACTTTAAAATTATATTTGTTAGTGTTCACTAACTTAGTGTACACAGGAGGTAATTAGAGTGTTTAGTGAGAGGCAAGAGCAAATTATTGAAACAGCAATAAAAATAATTGCTGAGAAAGGGATTCAAAATCTTACAACAAAGAATTTAGCAAAAGAAATCGGGATCTCTGAACCTGCACTGTATAGACACTTTGACAATAAATTAGAGATATTAAAAGCAGTAATAGTATATTTCCAGAGTAAAATGAAACCAGCTATTGGACAACTTAATAATTCAACAGATACTCTAAGCAAGATTGAGAGTTTCATATTAGAGCATTTAAAGATAATTAGCAATAACCCAAATTTCGCTAAAGTAATTTTCTCAGAAGCAAATTTTCAGAATGAAGATGAATTAATATCAAAAATGAATAATTTGATGAATCAATCCCACAAAATTTTAGAATCAGTTGTACAGCTTGGACAGAGTAATAATGAAATTCGAAATGATATAGGTTCCTTGAGTATTGTAAGAATGATCATTGGCTCATTGAGATTAATTGTGATTCAATGGAGTATGTCTGGCATGATATTTAATTTAGAAACTGAAGGTAAACAGTTTTGTGAAGATATTAAAAGGTTAATTTCTGCAGCTTAGTTTTTTTTTGAATTACAAGTTAGTGAATGCTAACTAAAATAAATTTGATAAGCCAGTATAAGGAGGAGATATGGAAAAGTTATTAAATAGAATATTGAGGTTTCCCAAAATTATTATGTTAGTTTTGTTGATAATCTCAGTTGCATTTTTTATAGTAATGAAGAAAAACAGCAGAATGGAAACCGATCTTGATACATATATGCCGCAAGATCATCCTGCATTTGTCTATAGTGATGAGGCGGAAGAGATATTCAACATACAAGATGGTATAATTATTGCCATAGAGAATCCAGATGGTATTTATCAAACAGAGACATTGCAAAAAGTAAAAGATCTGACCAAGCAGTTAGGCAAAATGAAACAAATCGAAAAGAGCGATGTGACATCTCTTTACACTGCTGATAATATTATTGGAACTGAAGATGGAATGGATGTGAAGGCATTTTATAAAAAAGTTCCCTCAACAGAAGAAGGCTTAAATGAAATTGCAGAAAAAGTAAGAGCAAATGAAATGATCTTTGGAAGATTGGTTTCTAAGAACGAAACTGTAACTGTGATCATCGCAGAAATTAGTGACGATGTATTTAATCAGGAATTCTATCATCAAATATTAGAACTTGTTCACTCTTATGAGGGACCAGAAAAACTTTATGTTGCTGGCATTCCAATTGTAGAAGGATCAATGGCATATTTAGGTCCTAAAGATATGAAGAAAATGGTTCCAATAGTTTTGTTGGTGATAGTTGTTGTTCTTTTACTTGTTATGAAAAGTGTGAAGAATACAATCTTTACAATGCTGGTAGTAATTTTTAGTGTTGTGTGGGCTTTTGGACTCATGGCTGCAGTAAAAATTCCTATCTATGCAGTATCAACCATGCTCCCGGTTATGCTGATTGCAATTGGAGTAGCAGATGGAATTCATCTTTACAGTCATCTTGATCTATTCTTGCGCGAAACCCCGAATGCAACTAGAAAAGAAGCTGTAAATGACATGTTGAAGGGAATGTGGAAACCAGTTGTGATGACTTCAGTAACAACTTCTATCGGGTTTATCTCGCTTCTCACATCAGAGGTTTTCCCAATAAAATATTTTGGACTTTTCACAGCTTTTGGAGTGATGGCAGCAATGCTATTTTCACTTATTCTTATTCCTGCAGCTGTTCTAATATTTGGCTTTCCAAAAAGGAAACAAAACAAGATTGATGATGGCAAAACAAGCAAGGTCCCTTTCTCATATAAATTTGCTGAAGGCATGATTAAATATAAAACTATTACACTTTTTCTTACAATTGCAATCGTAGCAGTTTCTTTATTTGGAATCACTAAAGTTTGGATCAACTCCAGTTTTCTTGATAAATTTGAAAAAGATAGCGACATCGTTCTTACTGATAAATTCATAAACGAAAATTTTGGTGGAACCAGTAGCCTTAATGTTATATTTGAAGGAGATGAAAAAGGTGTGATGAAATCTCCGAACGTCTTGAAATTGATAAATAAATTGCAAAATGATGTAGAAAGTAGATTAGCAGTTGTGGGAAATTCATTTTCACTTGCGGATTACTTGAAACGTATGAATAAAGTAATGCATGCCGATAAAGAAGAATTTGATACGATCCCTGATTCGCAGGAATTAAATGCTCAATACCTCTTACTTTATGAAATGAGTGGTGATCCTGAGAATTTATGGAAAGTTGTGGGTTACGATTTCAAAACAGCTAGCATAACCATCCAACTAAAAAGTGATGATTCCAAAGCTATAAACAGCGCTATCGCAGTTGTAGAAGAGTATAAACAAGATTTTGAAAAACTTGGAATAAATATAAATTATGCAGGTTCCGGTTACAAAGCTTTAATCTTTACTGATCTGATCTTAGAAGGACAAATAAAGAGTTTGGTTATGTCATTATTCATTATAATTATTCTGCTTACATTAATGTTCAAAAGTATTTGGGCAGGTCTTATCGGCTCAGTTCCTATAGTTATCACAGCTCTTATTGGCTTTGGTGTTATGGGACTGCTTAATATCCCACTTAGCACCACAACAGCGCTTATTTCTAGTATTGCTATTGGAATCGGTATAGATTACGCAGTTCATTTTATTGAGAGATACAAAATATATGCAGAAGAGACTGGAAACAAACAGAAAACAATGCAAGGGACAATGCATCATTCTGGACGTGCAATCATCTTCAATGCAACGGTTGTAATTGCCGGATTTTTGGTTTTGATATTCTCTGTGTTCCCACCTAACAGAAGTTTAGGAGCTTTAGTTTCTCTAAATATGTTTACTAGTTTCCTAGGAACAGTTACCATTATGTATTTGTTACTTTACAAAACAAATTTGTTTTTTGGAAGAAAAATCCAGGAGGAAAAATGAAAAGATTTACAATTATTTTAATAGCAGTTCTAACTATAACTACAACTTTATCGGCACAGGGAATTACAGGACTTAAAATTATCGAAAATGTTTATAACCGTCCAACCGGACTAGATCAGGAAGGTGATCTTACAATGTCACTTATCAACTCACGAGGAGATGAAAGGATTCGTGAGATTAAGCAATTCCTAAAGGATTTTGGTGAAATGGAAAAGAGGATCATGTTTTTTGTCTCACCTGCCGATGTACGTAATACTTCGTTTATGAATTGGAGTTATGATAAAGCCGGAAAAGGTGATGATCAGTGGATATATCTTCCAGCACTTAAAAAAGTAAAAAGAATTTCCAGCGATAGCAAAAGTGATTACTTCATGGGTTCCGATTTCACTTATGATGATCTTGGAGATCGTCATCCTTCATCTGATACGCACAAGTTATTACGTGAGGAAACTGTCGAAGGAGAAGATTGTTATGTAGTTGAGAGCGTTCCTAAAGAAGAAGAATATATGTACTCTAAAACTATAACATGGATCATCAAAGATAAATGGATCGGTAAGAAAAAAGAATTTTATGATGAGGACGAAGATCTATTGAAAACACAGTCTGTTAATGGTGTTGAGAAGATCAAAGATTATATGGTTATCACACACTCTGAAATGCATAATGTTCAAAAAGATCATACAACAAAAATGGAACTAAAGAATGTGAAAATGGATACAGGTATTTCTGATAATAAATTTACTGAACGTATGATGAAAAGAGGAATGTAGCAAAATCAAGGTTAAGATTAAGAGAGAAAGGGGAAAAAATGAAACGATCAGTTTTAACAATAATGGTACTAGCTTTTGCATTTATATTGAACGCGCAGATAGTCCATCACGGATTTGTGCGAACTTATATGGGAGCACTTACAGATCAGGATGGAGAGTATTCGGTTTTGCAAAACACGTTCGATTGGAAATTAGATTATGGTAAAGGTGATGTAGAACTTTTTATAAATCCGGTTTTCAATTACAATGCACTCAATAATAATTTAGAAGTATCGCTCAGACAGGCATATATGGATATCTATTTTGATAATTTCGATCTTCGTATTGGGAAACAGCAGATAATCTGGGGGAAAGCAGATGGCGTTTTTATTACAGATGTAATTTCACCACGAGATCTTTCTGAGTTTATCCTACCCGATTTTGAAGAGATACGCATTGGAATAAATGCAGTCAAATTTGATTATTATTTGGGTAATTCTACACTTGAAGCTGTTTGGACTCCCACTTTCCAACCTACTATTGTTCCTAAAAAAGGTTCAATCTGGTATCAAATGCAGGATTTTCCAATGCCAATTGTTTATGATTATCATAGTTATGATGTTGGAAATAAGCTTTCCGAAAGTGAGATTGCTTTAAAATATTCCTACCTTGGAAGTGCGATCGATTTTGAACTAATGGCTGCTTATATGTGGGATGATAATCCCGCAATGCATATTTATTCGCAACCAGATACAACACTTCTTATTAAACCGGAATATCATAGATTACCATTAGTTGGTGCAAGTTTCAGTAAAGCCGTGGGTGGAGCTGTTGTGCGTGGGGAAGGAGCATATTATTTCGAGAAGAGATTTGCAGTGGAAGATATGGCTGTAAATGGAGTAAAAGAAGAAGATTATGCACATTATCTCGTTGGTTATGACCATAACTGGTTTGGTGTAAATGTGAGTTTCCAGTTTATTCAGGAATATATTATAGGTTATGAAGAAGATATACGTAATGATGAGTTTTCTAACACGATGACTTTCCTAATTTCAGAAGATTTTCTGCGAGAAGCATTACGTGTAGAATTTTTCACCTATTACGGTATTAATAATGAAGATGCACTTTTGCGACCAAGAATTGTCTATGATATTGCTGATGGATTTGAATTTCAATTGGGAGCAAATATCTTTATTGGTGAAGAAGGAAACTTTGGACAATATGATAAAAATGATATGATGTTCATAAAATTGAAGTATGATTTTTAAATATATAAACTATTTGTATCAGTAAATCAAATATAATTTTGCAGACAGTGATATCTGCTTAGCATTTATTAGTGATCGCATTTATAAAGTGAACATCTCTTTTCTTACAAATTCTTTAATGCTAATTACTTCAAATTGCTAGTAAGTAAATCTTCAATAAAAATACTTTTATCTTGACGTAAAAACCCTATTTCGGAATTTAAGTACCTAAATAGAAAAAGGGAGTTGATATGCCGAACTTGATCAATATTTCAGAAGCTGCTTCACTGGCTTTACACGGCTTAGTATTAATAGCAAAAAACCAACCTCTTCGAATGAACGTGAAGGTGTTGGCAGAAGGGTTAAATGCATCACAAACGCACCTTGCTAAAGTATTTCAGAACCTTAGTAAAGCTGGTTTAGTGAGATCATTAAGAGGTCCTGCTGGAGGATTTGAACTTAATAGACCAGCTGAAGAGATTACTTTCCTAGAAATCTATGAGATAATAGAGGGAAAAATAATTCTTGGAACTTGTCCTTTTGGAAAAATCCACTGTGTTTTTACATCTTGTATGTTCGACAATGAACTTAACCGAATTTCTGAAGATATCTATAACACTTTTAAAAAAATAAAATTATCAGATTTCTCTAAAGTTAGAGAAAAGGAGTAAACAATGGAAATTAGAAATTACAAAACCTTAGAAATTGCACAAACCCCACATGGAATAAATGCATATAAACTTTACGACACTGATCATGCCTTGATTATGCACTTACACTTGAAAGCAGGTGAAGCATTGAAACCACATATCACACCTGTAGATGTTGCGTTTTATATATTGGAAGGAACTCCTTCTATCTTGGTTGGTGAAGAGAAGATCGAAGTGAAAAAGGATGATATTGTGGAAAGTCCTAAAGATATCGTGCACTGCATTTATAATGAATCAGATAAAGATGTTCGCGTTCTTGTTATGAAACTTCCGAAACCTACAGCAAAAACAGTAATGGTGTAGGAACTGCATTAAAGAATTAAGAGGAAGAAATTATGAAATATTTCGATGAAAATTCAACACTTTTAGAGATTGTGGAAAAATATCCGGAAACGATCCCCGTTTTCACATCAAATGGATTTTCTCAAATGGATGATGAAGAGCAGAGAGCTAAATTCGCTAAATCCATTTCGTTGAAAATGGCTTTGATGTTGAAACAATTAGATTTAAAGATTTTTTCCAACTTACTTATTGAAGCTATTGAACAAGACGATACAAACATAGATGCAACACTTGCTGCTACCACAAAAGTTGATGATGTTGAAGCCCTGAATATTGTTGGGTTGCTGCCATGCCCAGTACGAATCCCGCTTTTAGAGCAATTCAATAATTTCGTTAAAGCCTATTCAACTGAGAATGATTTGATCATAAATCATGAGCTCAAAGCAGCCTCGATGGGATTGGATTGGGTAGAGAATAATATCAAAGGTGTTACAGATTCTAAAGATCTTCCAGACCTGTTCATTTCTGCTGGATTCGATATGTTCTTCGACGAAGAGATGATCGGAAAATTTAAGAAGCAAGACGTTTTTGAAGACACTACAAAGCTTGAAAAATTCAATACACTTTTTGATGATATACATCTTAAAGATCCAAAAGGACATTACGGAATAATTGGTGTTGTTCCTGCTGTTTTTCTTATCAACAATAAGGAATTGGATGGAAGGGAAGTTCCCAAAAGTTGGAAAGATATTTTAAAACCGGAATTTGAAAAAAGGGTATCTTTACCAGTTGGAGATTTTGATCTCTTTAACGGAATCCTACTTAATATCCATAAACATTATGGTGATGAAGGAGTAAAAAAACTGGGTCGAAGTTTGTTGGAATCTATGCATCCATCTCAAATGGTGAAGAGTGACCGCAAAAAAGAGAATAAACCAATTGTAACCATTATGCCGTACTTCTTTACAAAAATGGTTAAAGAGGGTGGCCCGATGTCAGCAATCTGGCCGGAAGATGGAGCAATTGTGAGTCCTATCTTTATGCTTTCTAAAAAAGAGAAAATAGATAAATTACAGCCTGTTATAGATTTCTTCGCATCTTTAGAGGTTGGGAAGATCCTCTCTCATAGTGGTCTGTTCCCAAGTGTTCACCCTGATCTTGATAACAATATACCAGCTAAAAATAAGTTCATGTGGCTGGAATGGGATTACATTTATAATAATGATATTAGTAAATTAATCAAACATTGCGAGAAGCTGTTTAATGAAGCGATCGGTTAGTAAGAGGAGTAAATTATGAATCTAGTAACAGTATCAGGTCCACCTTCATCAGGTAAGACTTCAGTGATTCTAAAGACGATAGATTCTCTTAAAAAAAGAGGATTAAAAGTAGCAGTTGCTAAGTTTGACTGTCTTTATACTGATGATGATGTACTATATGAAAAAGCAGGAATTCCTGTAAAGAAAGGACTCTCTGGTGCCCTCTGCCCGGATCATTATTTTGTTAGTAATGTGGAAGAGATTACCAAATGGGGAGTTGATAATAAATTTGATATTCTTATCAGTGAATCTGCTGGATTGTGTAATCGTTGTTCTCCTTATATCAAAGGTATCAAGGCGATTTGTGTGATCGATAATTTAAGTGGAATTAATACTCCCAAAAAGATAGGTCCAATGCTTAAATCTGCTGATATTGTGGTAATTACTAAAGGTGATATTGTTTCTCAGGCTGAGCGAGAAGTATTTGCCAGCCGAGTGAATACAGTAAATCCCGCAGCAGCAATTATGCATATAAACGGTCTTACAGGTCAAGGGAGTTTTGAGCTTAGTACACTTCTTTATGATAAAACTTTAGATGTTGATACATTGAAGGGAAAAGAACTGCGTTTCCCAATGCCATCTGCTCTTTGTTCCTATTGTCTGGGAGAAACCAGAATAGGCGAGAGTTATCAGATGGGTAATGTTCGTAAAATGAAACTGGAAGATTAAAGGTGAGATCATGAAGAAAAGTGAATTAATTAAGAAACAGATATCCCAGCTTCTAGCTGACTTCCCATTCCTACAAGCATTTTTTAATGATAACAATTTGGAAATTGAAGGCAAAGAAGCGCTTACACTTCCCCAGTATTTTGATACATTTGATGAGGATGAAATAGAAGACAGAGCAATTGATGCAGAAAATTTGATCTCTCAGATCGGTGAATTTATAGAGCAGATGATCGCATTTCTGGGCAAAGATGAAGACGTTGTAAAAACTGTATCTATCTTACCTGGAACAGATAAATCTGGGAATGCTGAGAAATTTGATGAGCTGGTAATAAAACAAGGTGAGATCATCTCTATTGTTGGACCAACAGGTTCTGGGAAAAGTAGACTTTTGGGTGATATCGAGTGGGTAGCGCAGAATGATACTCCAACTTCACGTAAAATTCTTATTAACAATGATATTCCCGATAAAAAATGGCGTTTCTCATCTTCCGATAAACTGGTAGCGCAGCTTTCCCAAAATATGAATTTTGTAATGGATCTATCTGTTTATGAATTTGTGGAACTCCATGCAGAAAGCCGTTTAGTAGAGAACAAAGAGATTATAATAAAAAGAATTATTGATAAAGCAAATGACCTTGCTGGAGAAAAGTTTTCACCCGATACACCAATTACAAGTTTGAGTGGTGGGCAGAGCCGTGCTTTAATGATCGCAGATACTGCAATCCTTAGCAAATCACCAATCATATTAATTGATGAAATTGAGAATGCGGGAATTGATAGAAAACGTGCATTAAGGCTTTTACTTTCTGAAGATAAAATTGTTCTAATGGCAACTCATGATCCGATTTTAGCATTAATGGGAACCAAGAGAATTGTAATTAAAAATGGTGGAATTCATAAGGTTATTGAAACTACTGATCAGGAAAGAGAAATCTTAACTGAATTGGAAGAATTAGATAAAACCCTTCTATCTTATCGTACGAAGTTAAGATTAGGTGAAATCATAAAAAAAATATAAACCGCTAAGGCGGAAAGATGCAAAAAAATAAACAATCACAGAAAGCACTGAGAACACAGAGAATAAAGAAAGTGGAATTCAGTACTTCTTCAATTTGTGATAATTAGTGCAAATTTGTGGTTCCAAAAATAAGGAGATATATTATGCATGATGGATGTGCAGGAAGTTTTGAAAATGGAAAACAAGTTGTAGATAAAGTTAGGCAAATGGGTTTCAGCCCTCAACCAATGCCAATGCCGTTAGAAATTAAATGTGTTGAATGTGATGAAACCTTTGAAATGGAAAATTTTGAAGATAAATGTCCGAATTGTAATATGGTTTACGGTGTAACACCTTGCCATGCATTTGATCCGGTAAATGTTCAAGCAGCAGGAGTAGATTACTAAACACAAAGACAGAAAAATTAGCAAAGAAGAAAATATAAAATTACAAAAAATAAAAAACAAGCAGCGCGAAAAATGAAATTATTCGTTTTGCTGCAATCATGGAGAAAAGAAAATGAGTATGTTCTGTTATCAATGTCAGGAAGCGGCCGGTGGTGTTGCCTGCACAGGAAAAGCCGGAGTTTGCGGTGTGAAAGATGAGGTAATCCATTACCAGGATATGTTAGTTCATATCATGAAAGGAATCTCTGTTTACAGTACAAAAGCACGTGAATTAGGAATCGAAAATGAAGAGTTAAATGAATTTGTAACAAAATCTTTATTTAAAACAATTACAAATGCAAATTTCTCTAAAGAAATATTTTACCAAGACATCAAAAAAGCACTTAGAATTCGTGATGATGTAAGAAAAGCATATCTTGAAGCAGGTGGAAAGTTGGATGAAAATCTGCATCCTACTGCTACTTGGGTACCCAAAGATGATGAAGAATTAAATCAAAAAGCAGAAGAGATCTGTGGAAGACTTGATGCTCCAAACGAAGATGTACGTTCACTAAGAGCATTATCTCTTTATGGTCTTAAGGGAATGGCTGCTTACAAAGATCATGCTGCAGCATTGGGGTTCAAAGATGGTGGATTAGATGCATTTATCCAGAAAGCTTTAGCTTCTTATACAAATGATGAAATGACAGTTGATGAAAATATCGCTTTAGTTATGGAAACTGGTAAATTCAGTGTAGATGCAATGGCTCTTTTAGATAAAGCAAATACTGAAAGTTATGGAAATCCTGAAATCACAGAAGTGAATATTGGTGTTCGCAAGAACCCAGCTATTCTTATTTCCGGACATGACCTAAAAGATATGGAAGAACTTCTCGCTCAAACCGATGGAACTGGAGTAGATGTTTATACTCATAGCGAAATGCTTCCTGCTAACTATTATCCTGCTTTTAAAAAGTATGATCATTTTGTAGGAAATTACGGTAATGCTTGGTGGAAACAAAAGGAAGAATTCGAGAAATTTAATGGAGCAATAATACTTACAACAAATTGTTTAGTTCCACCAAAAGATTCTTATAAAGATCGTGTTTTCACAACAAACAATGTTGGTTTTGATGGTGTGAAACATATTGCTGATGGGCCAAAGGGACAAGCAAAAGACTACTCTGCAGTTATAGAAATGGCAAAAAAATTACCTTCTCCTACCGAGATCGAGACAGGTACAATAGTTGGTGGGTTTGCACATGATCAGGTGTTCCAATTAGCAGATAAAGTTATTGATGCAGTTAAAACCGGTGCTATTAAGAAATTTATAGTAATGGGTGGTTGTGACGGACGCCAGAAAGGCAGAAGTTATTACACAGATTTCGCAGAAGCACTTCCACAAGATTCTGTAATTCTTACAGCAGGGTGTGCAAAATTCCGTTATAATAAACTTGATTTAGGTGATATTGGTGGGATCCCACGTGTTTTAGATGCCGGGCAATGTAATGATAGTTACTCACTTGCACTTATAGCATTAAAACTGAAAGAAGTATTTGAACTCGAAGATATCAATGAACTTCCAATAGTATATAACATAGCATGGTATGAGCAGAAAGCTGTAACTGTACTTTTAGCACTTTTATATCTTGGTGTGAAGAACATTCATCTCGGACCAACTCTTCCTGCTTTCATAACACCAAATGTTCTTAAAGTTCTTGTTAAAAACTTTAATATCAGCCCTATCGGAACAGTTGAAGGTGATATTGAGAAGATGATAACAGGATAAAATTCGCCGTTAAAGTAATAGAACATAAAGAAACATATTTGTAGGGGCAGAATATTTATTCTGCCCCTACAATCTATTGTGGAAAGTTTGAATTTATTATCCGTACTAATCTGTGTAGATCAGCGGCTTAATATCTTTTACGCGAAGCCTTGAACACTTTTCGCTTTGCTTCTCTTTCTTTTTTTGTAGCAAAGAATTTATTTTTTCGTTTCTGCTTTTCTTTTTCCCATTCCTTCTTCTCACTTGCTGTCATTGGCTTGTCAGTTTGTGGGAATGGGTTGTTTTCCACGACTGTTATTTTTCGTTTTATCAGTTTTTCAATGTCTCTGATGTAACCATTTTCTTCCGGTTCACAAATGGAAATCGCACTGCCTTCTTCGCCTGCTCTACCCGTTCTACCAATTCTGTGCACATAAGTTTCAGAAATATTCGGGATATCATAATTGATAACGTATTTCAGCTTGTTGATGTCGATTCCTCTCGCTGCAATATCAGTTGCAACCAACACTCTTATTTCTCCGGCTTTGAATTGTTCCAACGCTTTTTGTCTGTTATTTTGGGTTTTGTCGCCATGAATTGCAGCAGCTTTGATCTTTTGGCTTTTCAGGTTACGCACGATTCTGTCACATCCGTGTTTGGTTCGGGAAAAAAGCAAAACATGTTCGATCTTGGAATCTCTAAGGATATGAAACAGTAGATCTTTCTTACTTGCTCGATTAGTATAATACAAATTTTGTTGGATTATCTCTACAGTTGGAGCTTCCGGGCTTACTTCTACTTTGGTTGGATTTCTCAGTATTTTATGGGAAAGATCTACGATCTTTCTTGGCATTGTGGCAGAGAAAAATAGTGATTGTCGTTTAACAGGTAGTTTGGCAATAATCTTCCGAATATCATGACTAAAACCCATATCCAGCATTCTGTCAGCTTCATCCAAAACGAAGTATTCCACGTCGTTCAGCCTAATATATCCTTGATCCATCAGATCTAGAAGTCTACCGGGAGTTGCCACGAGAATATCCACACCTCGGCGTAGAGCATCTGTTTGTGCTCTTTGCTTCACACCACCGAAAATTACGGTATTACGGATTTTTGTATATTTACCATAAAGCGTAAAACTTTCTGCAATCTGAATTGCTAATTCGCGTGTAGGAGTTATTATCAGCGATCTGATCTTACGAGAGTTACTTTTCCCGTGACGTTCTTGGTAGAGATGCTGTAAAATCGGAATTGCAAAAGCTGCTGTCTTTCCCGTTCCAGTTTGGGCACAACCCAAAACGTCCTGTCCGCTCAAAACAAGCGGGATAGATTTTGATTGTATCTGAGTTGGCTCTGTATAATTCTTTTCTTTTATTGCTTTAAGGAGAGGTTGGATAAGGCCTAAATTTTCAAACCGCTCTGCTTTCTTCGTTTCTTCATTCAATTTCATTCTGCAGAAGAAAACTTAATATGATTTTCGGTCAAGAACTTCACAAAATCTATTGTTCACAAACTTTTATGTATTTCTCAAAACACAAGATAATAGATATCGGTTAACTTCTGAAATTTTTATTTGACATGGTGTAATATTTAATTAAGTTTATTATTAAACAATGATAAATAGAAGGAGATGAAATGGTAGAAAAAAATAGGTTAATCAACTT
>CAXCCM010000037.1:0-12595 GCA_963981005.1 uncultured bacterium
ACAAATTTAGATTTTGACAAACAAATATCACTTTATGATCGTTCTAAGAATGCTTATGCTCGTATCATTGATGATAAGGGTAGAGAATTTCGTAGTCCGCAACAATTTTTGGGAACACATAAACAAGGTTGGAATGGAATTGAAAACGTTACAATGGTACAGGATGTAGGAACTCAATATACTTTAAAATTCCCTAATGTAAAATCTAAACCTACAATTGTGAAAAGACTTGATATGCTACTCTATATGCTAGATCTACAAAATTCTTTTACTATCACTTTCAGAGATATACCTGTTGAATGATATTAATTAGATAATTTCAGGCTTCTAAATTCATCCTTAGGAGCCTTTTATTATGCCTAAAACCTTTTAATTTGACAGAAAATTGAGTATAAAAAATTTGTATTAAGATTTTAATAAATTAAGGAGATAAAACATGCCTTATATTTCCAATACAGATAAGGAAAGAAAAGAGATGTTGGCTACGATTGGAGTAGAAAAATTCGAAGATTTATTAGTCAATATTCCTAGTAAATTCCTATTACAAAAAGACTGCTGTTTAGAAGATGCATATTCCGAGCTGGAAATTTCTAGAGAAATTTCAAGATTAGCTTTAAAAAATATTCCTTCTTCACAGGCAAATTCCTTCCTTGGTGGAGGTATTTATAATCATTTTATTCCTGCTGCTGTAGATCACATATTGCTAAAGCCAGAGTTTCATAGTGCTTACACACCGTATCAGGCAGAAGTAAGCCAAGGAACTCTGCAGTATATTTACGAATATCAAACAATGATCTGCGATCTTACGGGAATGGAAATTTCCAATGCTGGAATGTATGATGGAGCTTCTGCTGCTGCTGAAGCAATTTTAATGGCAACTCGAAAAACCAAGAAATTCAAAGCAATACTTGCTGGAACAATTAACCCATTATATCTTGAAGTAATTAAAACTTATACTGTTGGAGTAGGAATTGAACTTGTAATAATTCCTGCAAAAGATGGATTAATTGATATAGATGAATTAAAAAATGCTGTTGATGACGAAACAGGTTGTGTTCTTCTTCAAACTCCAAACTTCTTTGGAAATATCGAAAATTCTTTTGCCGTTGAAGAGATAACGCATTCTACAAAAAAAGCTCTATTTATTGTAGCTGTTGATCCTATTTCTTTAGCTGTTATGAACGCTCCTTCAGAATATAAAGCAGATATTGTAGTCGGCGAGGGACAGGCTTTAGGAAATGCTCAGAATTTTGGAGGACCATTATTCGGATTTTTGGCAGCAAATATAAAATTAAGCAGAACAATGCCTGGCCGTATTGTTGGAGCAACCTTAGATGCTGATGGTAAACGAAGTTATGCTCTTACATTACAAGCTCGTGAGCAACATATCCGAAGAGCAAAAGCTACTTCCAATATCTGTTCAAATCAGGCTCTATGTAATTTGGCAGCCACTGTTTACATGACACTAATGGGAAAAGAAGGTTTAAAAGAAGCAGCATCACAAAGCACAACAAAAGCTCATTATCTAGCAGAGAAGATTGCTAAGTTAGATGGTTTTGAACTTGGCTTTACAGCTCCATTCTTTAAAGAATTTACTATTAAAACACCTATTCCTGCTAAAGATATTATAACAAAAATGCTTTCTAAAAATATATTCCCTGGCATTGATCTAAAACAATTTGGTAATGAGAATATGCTGCTGATAGCAGTTACAGAGATGAAGAGGAAATGCGACATTGATGAGTTAGTGAAATCTCTACAGGAGGTTACAAATGGCTAGTACAATTTTTGAAAAACATAGCTCGGGAAGAAAAGGTTATACTCTTCCTGTTAACGATGTAGATATCAAATTAGAAAAGTGTATTCCATCTGAATTCAGTAGAAAAGAAGAAGCGCGTCTTCCAGAAGTAAGTGAATTAGATGTGATGCGTCATTTTTTGGAACTTTCTCAAATGAACCACTGCATCGAGAAAGGTTTCTATCCATTAGGTTCCTGTACGATGAAATATAATCCCAAGATCAATGAAACCTTGGTTCGCAATGAGAGTTTCAACAATCTTCATCCATTACAAAATGAAAGCACTGTTCAGGGTGCTTTGGAAATTCTTCATGAATTACAAGAAACACTCGCCGAAATTTCAGGATTCTCACAAGTAACACTTCAGCCGGTTGCAGGTGCACATGGTGAATTTGCAGGGCTTAAAGTTATGAAAGCTTATCATGATTCCAAAGGTAATACAGATAAGAAGAAAATAATTCTTCCTGATTCAGCTCATGGCACAAATCCCGCCAGTGTAATTCTTGCGGGTTTTGAGGTTGTTGAGATTAGATCTAATGATAAAGGGCTGGTTGATATAGATGATTTAAGAGCTCATGTTGATGAAAACACCGCTGGCTTTATGCTCACAAATCCAAATACACTTGGATTATTTGAAACTCAGGTTGAAGAAATTGCAGAAATCGTGCATAGTGTAGATGGCCTAATGTATATGGATGGTGCAAATTTCAATGCAATTCTCGGTATTATTAAACCAGGTGAAATGGGTTTTGATATAATGCATTATAATTTACACAAAACTTTTGCAACTCCTCATGGTGGTGGTGGCCCTGGTTCTGGACCGATTGGTGTACGCAAAGATCTCGTAAAATTCCTACCTATACCAATGATAGATAAAAAAGATGATAAATACTTTTTAGATTACAACCATGAAGATACTTCTTTTGGGAAAGTGCATTCTTTCTTTGGTAATTTTGCTGTAAACTTCCGAGCATATATCTATATTAAAATGTTAGGGGCAAAGGGATTGAGAAGGATTTCTGAGAATGCAGTTATCAATGCAAATTATATTCAGAAGAAACTGGAAAAATATTATGATATTCCTTTTAAAGATCAATATTGTATGCACGAATTTGTGGCAAGTGGAACATGGCAGAAAGATAAGTATGGCATTAACACACTAGATATTGCTAAGCGGATCCTGGATAAGGGTTATCATGCACCAACTATCTACTTCCCGTTAATTGTACCTGAAGCTATGATGATAGAACCAACAGAAACCGAAAGTATGGAAACTCTTGACGATTTTATAAACGCTATGATAGAGATTGCAAAAGAGTGTGAAGAGACTCCTGATCTACTTAAAAATGCTCCACTTAATACACCCGTAAAGCGTGTTGATGATACACTCGCTGTACGCCAATTAAATGTGAAATTTGATTGGTAAATATGAGGATTAGCAACGAACAAAACTAACAAAGACGAAATTGAAAATAAATTGTAAGGGTGATTCGCGAATCACCCTTTTTTTTACAATTCCTATAAACTAAACCACTTGACACCTACTATATTATTTTCTTATTTCGTAATTGCTTATTGAAAATATTTAAAATATAGAGAGGAGGAAAATATGTCCAAACAAAACAGATCAATTTTATTTTTTTTAGTTTTTATTCTAACAGTAGCTATCTTCACTAGTGGTTGTGGAAGTGGTGGTGCAAGTAAAGAAAAAGAACCTAATAATACTATCGACCAGGCAAATGAAATCACACTAGGCAAACCATTCGAAATCAAGATCAGCCCTGCTAAAGATATCGATTGGTTCAAAGTTGATCTCACCGAGCAGGGATATCTGAAAGTTCAGGCAAGCCAGATCCCAGCAGGTTTGAAACTAGAAGTAGGCTATGCCTTATTCCAGGAGTGGGAAGGCAGCAAGGTAAAATGGCTTAAAAAATGGCGTAAGTTACCCGATGCTATATTTATCCCTGAAGCTGGAACTTACTATTTTGCTATTATTGATGATTACAATGACAAAGAATCTAATGATCCCATACAGATAAAAGCAGATTTTATTCCAGAATATGATGCTGGAGAACCTAATAATAGCCCTGAAACAGCTACTACTATTGAATTTGGAACAACTGTTGAACCCTTGATTTTCCCAACTGGAGATATTGATTGGTATAAAGTAAATGTAAAAAAACAAGGTTACATTCTTGTAAAATCTAAAGATATTCCTCAGGGGATTGTTCCGGAGATTTACTATGCAAAATATGATGAATGGGCAAATCCTAAAATACAAAAGATAAGGGATTGGCATAAGCTACCAGATGCCTGTGCGGTTACAGAACCGGGTGAATACTATATTCATCTGCATGATGACTATAATGACAAATCTTCTGAAACACCATTCAGTTTCTTAATAGATTTTTTAGATGAAATAGATATCAACGAACCAAACAACGATTTCAAAATTGCAAAATCTGTCTCCCGTGGAGACACACTAAAACTTGCTATCTTTCCACAAGGCGATAATGATTACTATAAATTAAAAATAGAAGCTGGAAATAAGATAAAATTCATGGCAAAAGATTATACAGGAATTGTACCGGAAATCAGACTTTTCACATTAAATGAAAATGGTAAGCTGGATGTTGCAAGCAATTGGAAGAGACTTCCTGCTGAAATTGATGTTATCCCTGAAACTGAATATTATCTTCTTATTCATGATGATTATAACGACAAAGGTTCACAGCAAATTTTTGAATTCCGAATTGAATAGAAATATTATTTAGCTCTGGTGAAATTATGATGAACAAAAAATCTACAAAATTTATACTGCATCTTATTTTAGCAGGAATTGTTTCTGTAATTAGTTATGTTGGTTTCAAAAAAGGTGTAGAATCTGTAAACGATAAGATAAAGGATGAGTAAACAAAAGAGCCTGCTGAAAATTCAGCAGGCTCTTTTATATATTTAATTTCGTCTACAGATTTGCAAACGGATTATCTTCATCTATATGATCATCTTGTTTCTTTTCTTTTTTATACTTGTGCCATCCATTCTTGTCATCATCAAATGATTCAGGCATGGTAGTTGGTTCAAGAGAGATTCTTTTTGCGGCTTTATCTATCTTTACAACTCGTATTTTGAATTCTTCTCCAACATTTTTACTATCCAGATCTATTTTTGCAATTTTTATTTTGGAAGCAGGAAGTAAACCTGTGAGTCCGTCACTTATCTTAATAAAAGCTCCAAAATTAACAACATTCTCTATAACACCGGATACTACATCACCTTCATTGATAGTCTCACCAATAATATCCCATGGATCTGGTTGAAGAGCTTTAAGTGATAGAGAAACTTTCTTATCTTCAAGATTGATCCTTAATATTTGTGCATCTACTATATCACCTTCATTAACAACTTCCGAAGGATTATTGATACGTCTTCCTCGAGATAATTCTGAAATTGGGATTAATCCTTCAACACCAGGTTTAATTTCAACGAAAGAACCGAAAGAAAGATTTCTAACAACTTTACATGTTATAACTTCACCTTCTGTTAATTCACGAAGAACTGCTTCAACCGGATTTTCCTGAAGTGCTTTCATGCTTAAAGAGATCTTGTCTCCTTTTATCTTGATAACTTTAGCTTTGATTTCATCACCTATATTTAATACTTCAGATGGAGATTCGATATGTCCCCAAGAAAATTGTGAAATATGCAAAAGCCCATCTACTCCACCAATATCAACAAAAGCACCAAAATTTGTAAGCCTTGTAACAACACCATCTACAACAGAATCAAGTTCAAGCTTTTTTAACATTTCTTTTCGTAACTTTTTCTTTTCTACATCCAGAATTTTCTTTCTGGAAACAACAATATTTTTACCTTTATCTTTAAAATCAATAATTCTGAAATCATAAATTTGATTCATGAATTTTTTTGGTTCTATTACTATCTTATCATCTATATGAGAGATCGGGCAGAATGCCTTGATCCCTGAAATATCTACTATGTAACCGCCTTTGGTCATAGATTGAACTTTTCCATTTACAGGAATTTTTTCTTCAAAAGCATCATGAAGAATATTCAGATTAACAGATACAAGACTTTTTGCAATAAGTGTTTCTGTTTCGGTATCTTTTACAATATATCCTTCTAGAGTATCGCCAATTTTATATGATAACTCACCTGATTTATCAGAGTAGTCCATCTTCTCGGCATAAACATCTCTTTTACCACCAAGTGTTACAAAAATATATGAGTCTGTAACATTAATGATCTCACCAGATACTTTATCACCAATTTCAAGCTGCTTGATATTTACAAGCGAATCTTCTAACATCTGCTCAAAATTTTCACCTGCAGATTCTTCAGCTAGATCATCTTGCACTACTTCTTCTACAACTTCTTCATTTTGTACTTCAGCTTCTACTTGTGTTTCTGTTTGAGGTTCTTCTGTATTATCTTCAGTTTTTTCTGTTGTAATTTCCTCATTTTGTGTTGGTTTTTTTTCAATCTTCTCTTCGGAAGCGTTCTTAACCTTTTCAGGTTCTACGACTTTTTCTTCTTTCGTTACCATACTGTCTCCTGTTGATTTTTTTCAGTGTCAAAAAGATTTCATAAGTTACTTTGTCCAGATTTTTTTGTCTTTAGAATTAATATATCTTTTTATTTTATATTAAATTAACAAAATCCAAAAAGAAATTTCTTGACTCGTCATCTTATCATATCAGATATGTCTCATATGAGATATAGGAGGGTACATGATAGATGATTTTGTGATACTAAAATTATCAAAATTATTCAATATAATTTCTAATGAAATAAGAATCAAAATAATTTATACTTTAATGGAAAATGATTCATTAACTGTAACCGAGCTATCAGAGAAGATAGGAATTCCCCAAAACACTTTATCTGCCCATTTAAAAATACTACATGAAGGTGCTTACCTGATCAAAGAACAAAAATGGAGAAATGTTCACTATACTATAAAGGAACCGAAACTCAAAGAGATATTAGAAATTGGCTCTTTAGTTTTATTCAATAAATGGGAAGGTAACTGGGAAAAAATAGCTGATGCAAAAAAGAAAATTGAGAGAATAAATAAAAATAAAGAGGCATAAGAATGGAAAAAATAATACCAAGATGGGAATGGAGAACTTTTGGAGAGGACCTTTCCAAAGGAGAAAAAAATATAAAAACATATGGGAATGCACGACATAGAGAAAGTAAGGAGATCTATATCCTATCAAAGAATAGCAATGATAACACAAAGATCCGAGATGAACTGATGGATATAAAATCACCAATTAGAATTAGTGAAGAAACTGGCTTGGAACAATGGACAGTTCTAGCAAAATCAGCATTTCCAATCCATATTAATGATCTTGCGCTTGTTTATAAAGCTTTCGGATTACAAATGCCATATCTTGAAAAGGATGAATATTCATATGAAGAATATATTGAAGATCTAATTGGGAAGCATCCTGATCTGAAAATGATAACTGTTGAAAAAAATCGTCACGGATATTTGATAGATGATGCAATTGTAGAAATAGCTGAAGTAAAATTCAACGAATTTGAAACTAAAACTATAGCTGTTGAGCATGCTGACATGGAAATAGTATTAAATACAGTAAAAAAATTAGGATTAGTTGAATATGAAAATGTAAATTATATAAAAGCAATGAAACGAGCTTTTGGATTTAAATATTGAATAATTGGATTTGTTAACTCAAGGATGTAATAATGGATAAATATGCAATACTAGATATCGGGACAAACTCGATCAAATTTTTTCTATTTTCTATTGAAAATGGAAAATTGACAACAATCATTGATACAAATAATATTTCAAGATTGGGTGAAGGACTTCTAAAGACAGGGATTATTTCAGATGAAGCAATGGATAGGAATATTGAAGCTTTACGTGGATTCATGAAAAGCGCTAAAGAAGAGAATGTAAAAGAGATAACTGCAGTTGGCACAATGTGCTTACGAACGGCAAATAACAGCGATGTATTCCTAAAAAAAGCTAAAGAAGAATTAGGGCTAACTATTAAAGTGATTCCAGGAGAAGAAGAGGCAAGATTATCTTATCTGGCAGTATTATCCACAATTGGAAACACTGATAAAAATGTTGTAGTTTTCGATACCGGTGGAGGTAGTACCGAATTTATTTTCGGAAAAGGAGCTAATCTAAATAATCGTATCAGCCTGAATTTAGGTGCAGTTCATCCTACCGAAGAATTCTTAGTTTCTGATCCTGTAACAAATGATGAGCTAAAGAAAATGCAAGATCATATGATGGATTTTTTTAGTGAAAAAATTACTGAGAAAAAAGCCGATTATCTCATTGGTATTGGTGGAACAGTAACAAGTATGGGTGCTGTTATGCATAAAATGGTTAAGTATGATCCAAAAATAATTCAAGGTTCTCAAATGTCTTTAGAAGAAGTGAAAAGACAAATAGAATTATATCAAAACAAAACTATCGAAGAACGAAAACAGATTCCGGGACTTCAGCCCAAAAGAGCAGATGTAATATTAGCTGGAGCAGGGATTATAAATGCTATCATGGAAATTTTCGAGATTGATTCTTTTACTATTAGTGATCGTGGCTTGAGACATGGTTTAATGTTTGATAAATATTTAAAATAGGAAGCAAGGGGATTAATATGCCAAAGTTTTTTAATAGCAAATCTAAACAACTGGAAGGAGATATTGATGGTTTCCTTGATCGTGTAACCACTGCGGGATTGATCTTTCAAGAAGGTGTAAAAGCATATGTAAAAGGGAAGAAAGATAAATTCGAGAAAAATTTCAAAGATATTACAGATCTTGAAAGTGATGCAGATAATATTCGACGTGACATTAAGCACAAACTTTATACATACATGCTTATCCCTGAATCTCGTGGAGATGTTTTGGGTCTTTTAGAAACCCTTGATGATATCGTAGATATCTGTGAGAAAGTACTTGAACAATTCTCCATAGAAACTCCCGAAATTCCTGAATTCCTGAAAAGTGATTTTATTGAACTTGCCGAACTTTCTTCAAAGGCTGTAGAAGAGGTTGTAAAAGGTGCACGTGCCTTTTTTAGAGAGATTGGTATGGTTAGCGATTACGTGAACAAAGTACACTTTTACGAACATGAAGCAGACGATGTAGAAGAACATTTAAAAAGAAGAGCTTTTAATAGTGATGAAATCAAACGTTTCAGTCATAAAGTTCACATGAGATATTTTGCTGAGAAGATCGCTGCAGTTTCTGATGTTGCAGAGTCAGTAGCAGAACGACTTTCTGTTTATGCTATCAAACGTAGGATCTGATCTTAATTTAGAGAGAATGATTTTATGTTAACAATAATATTTTTCTTATCAAGTGGATTATTTTTGGGCTGGTCACTCGGTGCAAATGATGCAGCAAATATATTTGGAACAGCTGTGGGCACCAAGATGATTAAGTTTAAGACTGCAGCCTTAATATGTAGTATTTTCATAATCTTAGGAGCTGTTGTAAGTGGTGCTGGTGCATCACATACATTAGGTGAATTAGGTGCTGTAAATCAGTTGGCTGGAGCATTTATAGTTGCATTGGCTGCTGCTGTAACTGTGATGTGGATGACTAAGGCCGGTCTGCCGGTTTCTACATCTCAAGCTATTGTTGGTGCAATTATAGGTTGGAACTTCTTTTCGCATACAGCTACAAGCATGAGCTCACTTTCAAAGATCGTAGGAACCTGGGTGTTCTCTCCTATCTTATCTGCACTATTTGCATTTCTGTTTTTTCATATAACAAAGAGAATTGTTGAAAGATCTAAAATTCATTTGTTGCGCCTAGATTCTTATACGCGAATTGGGTTGCTAGTTGTTGGAGCGTTTGGTTCTTATAGTTTGGGAGCAAATAATATTGGTAACGTGATGGGAGTTTTTATTAATTCCTCTCCATTCAAAGATATTACTCTAGCAGGATTACTACATCTTTCATCTATACAGCAACTATTCCTATTAGGTGGTATTGCAATAGCCTTTGGTGTATTTACTTATTCCAAAAAAGTAATGATGACCGTTGGATCAGGAATATTTAAGCTTTCTCCTGTAACAGCACTGGTTGTTGTTTTGGCAAGCTCGATAACCTTATTTCTATTTGCATCGCAAGGATTGCACGATCTTCTAACTTCGCTTCATTTACCAGCATTCCCTTTAGTTCCAGTTTCTTCCTCACAAGCTGTTGTTGGATCAGTGATGGGAATCAGTTTGGCAAAAGGCGGACGAAATATTAATTACAAGAAGCTTAGCCAGATAAGTATGGGCTGGGTAGCAACACCACTTGCATCAGCAATATTGGCTTATGTTGCACTTTTCTTTATGCAGAATGTTTTTATGCAGAGCGTTTTTAAATAATGGAGATTTTATGAAAAAACTATTGTTTATTCTTTTATTAACTCTACTTCTTTTCACATCATGTAAAAAAACTAATGAAGAATTTTCATTTCCGGAAAAGCCAGTAACAATAATTGTTTATACAGGTCCGGGGGGGTTGATTGATATTACTGCACGTAAATTTGCAGATGTTGCATCCAAATATTCCGAAGCTACATTTGTAGTTGAGAATAAGCCCGGTTCTGGTGGTATAGTTGCAATGAAAAGACTGCTTCAATTACCATCGGATGGTTATACACTTTTTGCCTGCACAAAATCAAATATTTCTAAGATTGTTTCTACAGGCGGTGAAGCTTATATAGAAGGAATAGATTGGGCTGCGATGATGATGGCAGACCCAGAATGTGTAATAACTCACAAAAAGCAAAATGTAAACAGTTGGGAAGATATTGTTGCTGATGCGAAAGCTAAAGATGGTAACCAACTTTGGTTAGGCCCTGCAAATGGTGGGCTGGATCATGTAACTGCTTTAAAAATTTGGGATGAAGCAGGAATAGAAGCTAAGTGGATTCCATTTAAAAGTGGAGGTAAAGCCAGAGCTGCATTATTGGGTGAACAAGGTGTAGCTTATGTGGGAAATCCACGCGAAGTTCTTGGAAATGACGATCTGCAGATTGCAGCTGTTTCCAGTTCTAAAAGATTAGCTCAATTTCCTGATGTTCCCACTTTTAACGAATTGGGAATAAGTGGTTTAGATAACGAATTCATGTGGCGCGGATTCGTACTAAAAAAAGGAACTCCCCCTGAAATTAGAGAATGGTTTGAAAAACTCTTTACTAAAGTAAATAATGACCCTGAATGGCGTGAATATTGGGAACGCGGTGGTATAGACGTTATTTACAAAAGTACCGATGAATTTACAAAACTAGTACATACAGATAAGGAACAATTCACTCATTACCTTCAAAAAATTGGTATCATAAACACCGAGGCAACGAATTTGATTGCAAAACTTTCTACAGGTAAATCATTATATTTTCTCGTTATTTTCTCTGTAATCATCTTTCTTGTCATTTGGTTTTTTGTAAGTCGTTCACCAAACAATAAATATTTTAGTAAGATCATACTCCCTATATTTTTCATCATACTTTCAATCATTCTTTTCATTATTTCATTCTCTTTCCCAAATAACGAAAAAGTAGGACCTTCGGTAATCCCTCGACTTTGGATCATTATATTGATTCCCTTAAATATATATCTTCTGATTGATATTTTACGTCATAAAAAGAAGGTCGAACATAAAGAGGAGAACCAAAAAACCGTATTCGGTTTCATCGGATTATTGATACTTTACTTGATCAGCATCTTTTATCTTGGATATTTCATAAGTTCATTTGTTTTCTTATTTATAGGAATGTATATGCTGGATTATCGTAAATATCTAACAATAATTCTTATTTCTGCAGGCTGGTTATTATTCTCATATTTAGTATTTTTTAAGCTGCTATATGTTCCACTGCCAATAGGCAAATTAATTGAAATGATATTTTGAGGATAGATATGGAAATATTAACAAATATGGCTCAGGGATTTGGTTTTGTATTAGGATGGCAACCAATATTATTTATTGTCTTAGGTGTAGTAATGGGAATTTTAGTCGGTGCAATGCCGGGCTTATCTCCTTCGATGGGAGTTGCATTACTCGTACCTTTCACGTATGCGATGTCACCAACTTTAGCATTAATACTTCTTGTTTCTATCTATATCGCTGCTAATTATGGTGGTTCGATAACCGCAGTAACGATCAATGCTCCGGGAACACCATCGGCAGTAGTCACATCATTTGATGGCTATCCACTAACTAAACAAAATAAACCCGGAATGGGATTGGGAGTTTCTTTGGTTTCATCTACAATTGGTGGTTTTATTGGGACCATAATATTAATTTTATTTAGTGTGCAATTGGCTAAAGTAGCAGTTAAATTCCATCCAGCTGAGTATTTTGCTTTAGCAATTTTTGGGCTTACAACTGTTGCAACTCTCGGTGGAAAAAATTGGGTGAAAGCATTCATTGCTGCGATGTTTGGCCTGCTAATTAACACTGTCGGAATTGATCCCATTTCAGGCGTCAGCAGATTCACTTTCGGTTCGGTTCATCTTTACGACGGATTTTCTTTAATTCCGGCTTTGATCGGACTTTTTGCTCTTAGCGAAGTATTTAAGCAGATCGACGAACAAAATTTTAAGAGTAAGAAAATTGAATTAGAGAAAACACAATGGCCAACAATCCTTGATTACTGGAAATTGAAATTAACAATTGTTAGATCGTCAATAATGGGAACTCTGATTGGAATTTTTCCAGGTGCCGGAGCTACAATTGCATCATTTATTTCTTATGATGTAGCAAAAAGAACAAGTAAAG
>CAXCCM010000038.1:0-12400 GCA_963981005.1 uncultured bacterium
GATAGAGGTGAAGAATTTTGTAATTTGAAGGATGATGAGAATCATGAATGTAAAGTGAATGGTGATTGTCACAGATATATTGAACTTTGGAATCTTGTTTTCATTCAATTTTTTAGAGATGATAATGGAAATTTGAATCCTTTAGAAAATATATATGTAGATACAGGTGCTGGTTTTGAACGAATCTGCCAGGTTTTACAGAATAAAAATTCCAATTATGATACCGATGTGTTCCAACCTATAATAGCACAAATAGAAAAATTCTCGGGAATAAAATATTATACTGACCAGCGTGGAACCTCGCATCGTGTGATAGCAGATCACATACGTGCATTAACTTTTGCGATTTCTGATGGTGGAATGCCTTCTAATGAAGGACGCGGATATGTGTTACGCCGCATTTTAAGAAGAGCGGTTCGTCATGGACATTTATTGAATATGAAGGAATCTTTTCTTTATAATCTTGTTGATGTTGTTGTGAATTTGATGGGTGATCATTTTAGTGAATTAAAAGAAAAGCAGACTCATGTGAAAATGATCATAAGATCGGAAGAAGAAAGATTTAATGAAACGTTGGAAAATGGTTTGAAGAAATTTAAGGAAATTGTTGCAAAAACAAAAACTGAAATTTCTGGCATTAATGTTTTCACACTTTACGATACTTTTGGTTTTCCACTTGATCTTACCAAAATAATGGCAGAAGAAAAAGGATTAACCGTTGATGAAGATGGATTCAAAGTTGAGATGGAAAAACAACGTCAGCGTGCGCGGGATGCTGCAAAATTTGATCTGAAAGCAGATAATATAAATTGGATAGAATTATCAGAAGATATTCCAACAGAATTTGTTGGCTACACAAAGGATTCTTCAACTTGTAGAATTTTGAAATATAATTTAGAGAATAATAAAGTTAAAATTGTTTTAAATAAAACACCTTTCTATGCAGAATCAGGTGGACAAATTGCCGATAGTGGAAAGATATTTAATAACGAATGTGAAATAATAATTACTGATGTTCAAAAAGATGCAGACCAATTTATTCACATTGGAAAATTGCAGAAAGGCGAAATTAAGAATGTAGAATTTACAGCAGAAATTGATGTTGAAAGACGAATGGATATTGCCAGAAATCATACTGTTACGCATATTTTGCATAAAGCACTTAAAAGTGTATTAGGAGAGCACATTCAGCAAAAAGGATCTTACCTTCATCCTGATCATCTGCGTTTTGATTTTACCCATTTTAAGCAGGTTAGCAGGCATGAACTTGACATTATTGAGAGAGCGGTTAATGAGAAAATTCGTGAATGCCTACTGGTGAAAACGGAAGTAAAAAGTATTGAAGATGCAAAAAAAGAGGGTGCGGTTGCACTTTTCGGTGAGAAGTATGGTGAAACTGTTAGAGTTGTAAATATGGGGAGTTATTCCAAAGAACTTTGTGGTGGAACACACTTGAGATTTACCGGAGAAATTGGTTTGTTTAAGATTACGTCTGAGTCATCAATTGCTGCTGGAATTCGTAGAATTGAAGCAATTACCGGAGTGAAAGCAGAAAAATATGTAAAGATATTAGAAAATGAAATTGATGAGATAGGAAGACAACTGAATGCTCCTTCTTCATCTGTTATAGAAAAGATAAACAAGATGATCAGCGAAAATAAGAAACTGCATGTTCAGCTTAAAACAATAAGGGTAAAATCTGCAGGAAATATTTTAGACCAACTTGTTCAAAAAGCAATTGATATTGATGGAACTAAGGTTGTTCTTGCCAAAATCAACATACAAAATCCTGGAATGATGCGTCAGATCGGTGACCAACTGCGTGATAAACTAAAATCAGGTGTTGGTGTTCTTTTTGCAGAAGTCGATGGAAAAGTTTCTATACTTGCAATTGTAACAAAAGATCTTACAAATAAATATCATGCAGGAAAAATTATTGGTAAAGTTGCAGAGCTAGTTGGTGGGAAAGGTGGCGGCAGACCTGATATGGCTATGGCCGGTGGTAAGAATGCTGACAAAATAGTTGAAGCTATAAAGAAAGTACCTGAAATAATTAGGGAACTTAAACAGGATTAATTTTACTAATCCTGCTTCTTACAAATGAAAAAAATATTAATTATCCGCCTCAGTTCATTGGGTGACATTGTTCTAACTCAGTCTGCTGTAAAAGCTGTGAGAGATGATTTTCCCGATGCAAAAATTCACTATCTTACAAAACGAGTTTTTTCTTCTATAGTAGAGATGTTTGAATGTGTGGATGAAATACATTATTGGGAAGAGAAATACACACTTCTAACAAATCTAAGAAAACTCAAATTTGACCTTGCAATTGATCTTCACTCTAAACTCAATACATTCCTTATAAAAAGTTTTATAAAAGCAAAGCAAACTGCTACATATAATAAAGAACACCTGTTACGCAGACAAATTGTAAAGAAAAAGACCGACATTACAATTTCATCGACAGTTGGGCTATATTTTACAGCACTAGGAAAAATTGGTATTAAAGCTTTGTTTGCAGAGCCTCGCTTATTTCCAAAGAAAAATATTAAATTACCAAATATATTGGAAAATGAAGGTCATAAAAAAAATATTGGAATTTTTCCGGGAGCTCTTCATAGCACAAAACAATTTCCTGTAGAAAAATTGGCTGAATCTATTGATTCGATTCCTGCTGAATGGAATTGTAAGTTTATAATATTCGGCTCAAAAGCAGAAAGAGGTCTTGCAGAGAAATTAAACTATTTAACTGAAACAATAATTGTTGATATTTGTGGTGAACTAGATCTGCAACAGCTTGTAACGGCAATTGATAATATGAATGTAGTTATTTCAAATGACAGCGGACCGATGCACATTGCAGCAGCATTACAAAAACCTCAAATTGCTATTTTTGGTGCAACACATCCAAAGCTAGGTTTTGCCCCATTAAATAAAAAGGCAGTAATTTTATCTGCTGATCTTAAATGTCAGCCATGCTCTCTTCATGGTTCTAAAGTTTGCCCATTAGATCATTTCAACTGTATGAAACAGGTTTCTGCGGTAGATATTTTGAAGACATTAAAGATTATGCTAAAAAATTCAACCCATATAGAATACTAAATATATTAGTTGATATTTTCAGATTACATTCGATTTAAAATGAATTTGATTAATAGTTTTGAATTTTCTTTTTGGTACAAAATTTGCATGTAGATTGCAGAGGGGAAAAATAATGAAAAAAATATTAATTATTAGTTTATTCCTAATTATACTCACACATGTTGCTGCTTTAGATAATTATAATTTAACTGCAACTTATATGTCTAATGATGAGTGGAGAATATCATTTAATTTAACAGAAAATTCTGTTATAACATTGGCAATAACAGGACCAGGTAATGAAATTATTAGAACAATCGTAAAATCCATTGAATTAGAACCTGGAACGCATTCATATATCTGGGATGGCAAGAACGAGCAAGGGCAAATTGTAGAAGGCACACACGCTCATCTTGTACATGGGAAAAGAGTTTTTAAAGTTCTTTTATTGAAGTGAACAGAAGATTAGAAAAGAGATCGTCCTTAAAATCAAAAAAATCAGTTTTCAATAATATCATAGAAGACTCTAGAAGATCATAAAACACAGATACCATTTTTAGAGCAAGTCATGCTCTCTTCATGGTGGAAGTAAATGTGCATTTACATATCTTAATTGCATGCGTTCAATTGAAATTGATCAAGTTAAAATCTTATTAAAATTAATATTATATAAAAACACCTGCATTAAATCGTGTAACTGTAAATATACTTTACACGACCAAAAACATTGTTGACAGATTAATCCTAAAAATCTTTTTTGAGTTTGATTCAAAATATTTAAAAGAGGTTTTTATGGATAAGAAGCTCGAAAAAGTAATGGGACAATTTGTAACAAACAATAATACAATTAGTACAAAAATTACCAATATCCTAACAAAAAAAGGTAGTAAAATAATCGAAATAATCGGTGGCACAGGATCTGGTAAATCCTTCATTTTGAGAAACCTCATCCAGCTAATGAAAGATGGGAATCTGCAGTTTGATGTCTATTTCCCGCGTGTGTTCCAGTATAATCATTTTAAGCAAGTATTGCAGCTAATAACCGGTATTGATGATGAAGCATATATAAATATCATCGATGCATCTGAAAAATTCAACTTTGAAAATAAATATGACCTCTTCTATTTTCTTACAGAACATCTTAATAAAAAGAAATTACTAAAATCAAAAAACATAATAGTGTATGAGGATTTTTATCTGGATGAATATACTCGTGATTTTATTAAATATATAATTCAATATGCAACTAAGCACAATATTCAATTTATTATGTTTACCAGAACAGATACTTTCCCATTCTCAAAAAAAATAACAATAGAAGTTCCCGGGAAGGAGCAAATAGTAGATATTTTGCAAAGTGTTCTTCCTAAAAAGGAAAGCTCAAAAATTTCAGAGAGTGAGATAATTCACAATATTTCGGGTGGAAATCTATCTATCGTTGACTATATAATTAACAACTTGCTTTCCAAGAACCAAAGCTTCGATTTTGATTCCTTTCTTAAGAAGAAGATAGATCTTGAGATGATATATACTCAACATATAAACGAGCTTAACGCAAAACAACGAAAGCTTTTATTTGTGATTTTGCTGCTTGATACTAAGGCTACTGAAGATCAGATAAAAAGTGTGAGTAAATTAAATGCTGTAGCTAAAGATCTGAATGCACTTCTAAAGCTCCGATTAATAATGGAACTAGATGGCAAATATTTTTTAAAAAAGACATCTGTTATAAAAAAGTATTTTGAAGATCTTCCCCAAAAAGAACGTGCTGAATTTTCACATAATATTGTTGAATCTATTGAACCGGAATTTGGAAATGAAATATGTATCTTACTTGGAGATACTTCTTCAGAATATTTTGAAAGTTGCATCTCATCTTTCTCAAAATTAAACGATTATAGGTCATTGATACACATTTATAAATTGTATATTAAGCAGATTTCAGATCCTGTAAAGAGTATTGAGATCTTATTAAATCTTGGACGAGCAAATAGAATATTAGGTAAACTAGATATTGCTGCAGAGAATTTTAGAAAAGCACTTAAACTTGCAGTGGAAAAATCAATTCCATTAGGTGAAGTTGTATATGGCTTGGCGGAAGCTCTTTATACAATGAACTCATCTGCCTTTGCTTTAGAGGTTCTAAAAAAATATACAGCAGATCCTGATGACAATGAACTAATATTAAAAACAAACCTGTTAAAATCAGATATTTTATTGGATCTGGAAAACATGGACGAGGTAATAGAGTTAGCAGAACAAGCACCTCAAATAGCGGATAAAATAAAAGACTCGAATGTTAGTTTGAAGATGAAGGCTGATTTTAGAAAATTAAAAGGTAAGATAGCATATCATTTAGATGACTGGAAAAAAGCAGAAAATGAGTTTAATGAAGCAGAAAAGTTGTATTTTAAAATTAATAACATAGAGGGTCTTGCTGCAATCTATAATAATCTTGGTGTTCTTTCAATGTTTCAGGGTGAGATGAAGAATGCTGAAAAATTATATCAGAAAAGTTTAAAATCAGAAAAAGAGAGATATAATTTAAGTGGAATTTCAACTTCCCAAAGTAATCTTGGAAGTTTATATGAGGATAGAGGAGAGTATAAAAAATCATTAAAGTGCCTTAATGAAGCCCTTTATATTCAATTACTATTAAATGATAGAGATCAAATACCAAATATCTATTTGAATATAGGTGTTTCTTATATGGATAATGGAGAATATGCAAAAGCCGAAGAGGCATTTAACAATTCACTAGAGATTTCACTTGAATATAATATGTTCAAAAACGTGATCCCTGCGCTAAATAATCTTGGAGCTCTTTTCTTTAAATCTGGCAATTTTGAAAAAGCGATTGATTATTATGAACAGGCAATCAAGAAATCTCAAGATTCAAATTTTTCTGAAGGAATGATAAAATCTTATAATAACATTGGTGAGCTTTATGAAAAACGTGGAGAGTATAATCTAGCACATGAATATTATTCAAAAAGTATTGAACTTCTTCCTGGAATTACTGATGATTATATGAAAGCAGAACTCTATGGAAACATGGGCAGTGTTCTTACATCCCTGCATAAATTTAAGGAAGCATATGTATACCTGGTAGAAAGTTATGATTTTTTCAAAAGCCTGAGTGCTAAAGATAAAATGATAGAAGGTGCACTTAATCAGGCTTCATACTTTATAGAAACCAGAAATTATGAAAGTGCTAACTACTATTTAGATTCTGCTCAAAAACTTGCTGAAGAGATAGAGAACGATTATTATTTAGGAAAATGTTCTCATCTTTGTTCTTTGTTAGAAACAGATGATAGAAAGAAGGCTTTGGATCTTCTAAGAAGTGCAATAGAATTCTTTGTAAAATCAAATAGCAATGTAGAACTGGCAAAAGCTAATTATGATTTTGCTTCCTTACTATTAGAAGAAGAAGATTGGGAACAGGCATTACAAATATTAAATGATAATAATGATTTAATAAAAGGGCTTGGTGCCATAAAAATATTAGAACGAAATGATATTCTTATAAAAAAAGTTACTAAAAAATATTCTGTTGAACTTAAAGAATCAAAAGTTCAGGAGACAATGTTAAATAAATTTTATGAAATTACTCAGGAATTGAACGGTATCACAAATTTTGATGTACTCATAGATTCAGCACTAGATAAGTTAGTAGATTTTGCTGATGCAGAAGGTGGAGTATTTACACTTTATAATAATAAAATGGTAAAAGATTCTTGGGAATATGTCATCTTAAAAGGATTAACGGGAGGTGATGATGATCTTCCTAAATTCATGAAACTTGTTGATGATGCATTTATGGAAGGATCTAGCCATAACTTTAAGCAACCGCATTTTGCACCTGAGTACAACAACATAATTCTGTTTCCGCTTATTGTAAGAAACGATAAAAAAGGCGTCGTATGTCTTTTTACAAAACATGGCTCGCACTATTTCACTGAAAGAATGTTTAATTTGATCAGTGCACTTTGTAATCAGATAGTTGTAATTGTAGAAAACATTTCATATGAAAACTTGCAAAGATCCCATGAAAGTATTCGCGAGGAATTAGCTTCTACAAGTACCTTTGCTAACATTATAGGGAAGAGTAAGAAGATTCAAGAGATCTTCCGAATGATAGAAAAAATTAAAAATACTCCAACTTCTGTTCTATTGGAAGGACCAAGCGGAACAGGTAAGGAGCTTATTGCCAGAGCTATTCATTATAATAGCAACAGAAGAAATAAAAAATTCGTAGCTCAATATTGTGGGGCACTACCCGAAACATTATTAGAAAGTGAACTATTCGGTCATGTAAAAGGATCATTTACAGGTGCAACTCACGACAAAAAGGGACTCTTTGAAGTAGCAGATGGAGGAACATTCTTCCTAGACGAGATAGCAGACATTAGCCTTTCTACTCAAGTGAAGCTTCTCAGATTTTTACAAGAGGGAGAAATAAAAAGAGTTGGCTCAACGCAAACCCATACTGTAGATGTACGTGTGATCTGCGCTACAAATGTTTCCTTAAAAGAGAAAGTAGATAGCGGTGAATTCAGGCTTGACCTGTTTTACCGGCTCAATGTGATTAAAGTTGATGTTCCCTCCTTGCAAGATAGAAAATCTGATATTCCATTATTAGCGGTTCATTTTCTAGATAAATATTGTCAGAAGATCGATAAAAAAGTTAATGGAATTACAGAAGAGGCTATGAAGTATCTTATGAATTACATATGGCCAGGCAATATAAGGCAGCTAGAAAATGAGATCGAAAGAGCTGTAACACTTTCAGAAGTCGAGTCTTCAATAAAATCATCTGATCTTTCTGAAGAGATATTCCATTACAAACAACATACAGAAACGGTTCATTTATTAGAGAACAGATCAATGAAAGATGCAGTTGAGAAACTAGAAAAAGAGATGATCTTGAAAGCTCTTGATGAACATGATGATAATCAAACAAAAGCAGCAAAAGCTTTAAGCTTAAGCAGGCAGGGCCTCATAAAAAAAATGCAGCGTTACGGAATTAGAAAATAATTATATTATTAACTATAACAAATTTTATTAGGAAGGTTCATGAAAGATCAATTTAGCTTTGTTGCGCTTGATATTGAAACTACAGGTTTTGATTTTACAGAAAATGAGATAATTGAGATCGGAGCAGTTCGTTTTGATAAAGGGAATGAAAAAGACCGTTTCTCAATTTTTGTAAAACCACAAAAAAAAGTTCCAAAATTTATAAAAAGGCTCACAAACATCACAGATGAACAATTAGCTTCCGGAGAAAATCTAATTAATGCTTTAACGTCACTTATCGAGTTTTTAGAAGATGATATTGTGGTTTGTCATAACACTTCATTTGATATTGGTTTTATAAATACAAAGCTCAAAGAGAAAAAGTTACCTAAGATCTCTAACCAAATTCTCGATACACTTGACCTTGCTAGAATTTATTTACCGTTTATACTAAATCATAAATTAGGAACCGTTGCTGAGTATTTTAAGATCGATCTATCCAATGCTCATCGTGCAATATTCGATGCAATTGCAACCGGTAAGATACTAATAAATCTTATAGATTTCATACTGAAGAATATTCCAATGCGGATTAACCACAGAATCTTTGAAGTCTCAAATATTCAAACAAAAGCCATTGGTTTATCTCGCTTTCTAGAGAAAATAATATCGCATCAAAAACAAACTGCACTTCTCACAAAACAGAAATCGGGTATAGATTTTCATAATAGGAATTACATTGAGCATAAGCCGGGTAAAGTAGGAGAACTTTCTATAAATTCCGTGTTTGGTAAGGATGGGATTTTTAGTGAACACTTCGAAAAATATGAGCTGCGTGAAGGTCAGATAGATATGGCCAATGCAGTTCTGGATAATTTTGAAAAGAAGGAATTCCTGCTTGTTGAAGCAGGAACAGGCGTAGGAAAATCTTTAGCATATTTAATTCCATCTATTAAATATACGCATCAAGAAAGCAAAAAAGTGGTAATCTCTACAAATACAAAAAATCTTCAGGAACAGCTATTTTACAAAGACTTACCTGTGGTTAAAGATTGCATCAGCATCCCATTTAAAGCAACACTTTTAAAAGGTAGAGGAAATTATATTTGCGAGAAAAGATGGTTGGAAACAGCACTCGATCTAGACAAAATGATATCGTCCGAAGAGGTAAGATCCTACCTGAATTTAATAGTTTGGAAAGAATTTACAAAAACCGGAGATATTTCAGAGAATAGTTCATTTAACATGAGTAGAGACAGGCGAGTTTGGAAGAAAGTTTCATCCGATAGCTTTCTTTGCCGTAAAAAAAGGTGTCCCCATTTTAAAAGCTGTTTTTTAATGGATATTCGAGGAAAAGCAGAAGAATCGAATCTGGTTATTATAAATCATCACCTGCTTCTGGCAAATATGCAAAGCGAAAACGCTGTGCTTGGTGAGTTTGATAATCTAATTATCGATGAAGCTCACAATTTGCCACATCTTGCTCCGGCAGAGCTTGGCATCAGTCTTTCCTACCCAGATTTTAATAATTTTTTCAATCAACTGCACTCAGTCTACAATAAATATCAGAGCGGTATTTTGGTGAGATTAAGAACCGATGCTGTGAAAAGTGATTTCCCTTCTAAAAAAGAACTTCTCTTAAGAATTGAAGAGACAGAAAAATTAATTGATGATAAAAAAGATATTTTTGCAGAATTTTTCAAACAGATTGGTGATGTGGTTTCCCAAAAAGGTAGTTATGGAAAGTTGCGGATCACAAATATGGATGATCATTCATTCCTAACTGAAAATCTTGAAAAAGTAATACTTTTTTGGCAGGAATTCTCACGCACATTTATGAAAATAAAGAACATCTTTGGTGATGTAAATAAACAAAGATTCATAGAGTATGATAAACATAAAGAGTCATTAGACAGTATAGCAAATATGATCTCCGAATATCACAACATGCTTTCCACAATGCATAATCCGGAATTAAAAGATTTTGCTTTCTGGATGGAATCATTCCAAACTAACGACAAAAAATATCCAGCAGGAGTGTTGGTTTATTGTCCGTTAAATGTAGATCAGATCTTTAATGATAAACTATATTCAAGTGCAGAGTCAGTAGTGTTTACTTCTGCCACAATAGCTATAAGAGATAGTTTTAAATATTTTGCAAACAGGATGGGTTTGAATCTTCTGGAAGATGGATTTGTTCAAGAGTTGGTTGTGGAATCTCCATTCGATTATCAAAAGCAAACTATGGTATTAGTTGCAGGATTTCTTCCTGACCCAAAAGATAGATTTTTCTCTTCGCAAAGTATCGAAATAATCCGAAATGCAGTTGAGATAACAAAAGCAGGAACGATGGCGTTGTTCACTTCATATAAAAATCTGAATGAAGCGTATGATAGTTTAAGCGAGGAGATGTACGGCAAAAACATTCTACTGCTCACGCAAGGTAAAGGCTTGGGGCGCTCTGCAATGTTAAAAGAATTTCAAAAAAATAAAGATTCAGTTCTTTTTGGAACAAACTCATTTTGGGAAGGTATCGACGTTCCCGGGGAATCTCTGCAGCTTCTTATTCTATATAAACTACCTTTCATGGTTCCTTCCGAACCAATTGTAGAGGCATATTTAGAAAAATTGGAAGCTGAAGGAAAGAACAGCTTTATGCACTATATGTTACCTAATGCACTTTTAAAATACCGACAAGGTTTTGGTCGGCTTATCAGACATAAAACCGACCGTGGTGTAGTTCTGGTACTTGATAACAGAATATTCACAAAAAGGTATGGTCACTATTTTAAAGATACAATTCCTGCGCGTACATTCATTCCGCAAACCGATATTGAAATTTATGATCATTTAAGTAAATGGTTTAAAAAAAGACGGTGATTTATTTTTTTTGATAGATAAAAATAAATCCCAGACTCCACATAATCTTAGTCAACTCCACTCAACCCTAACTCCTTAAAAATAATTAAATTACAAATAAAATAAAAAAGATTTGACATATAAAACTCGAATTTGATTTTGACATCTCGTGCAAAATGCCAAGGTAGCAAAACAAAAGAAGCTACTTTAATGCCAAGCCTGCAAGACAGGCTTTTAGATCTTTGAGGAGGAAAAATGGCTAAAGAAAAATTTGTAAGAAGTAAACCACACGTGAACGTTGGAACAATTGGTCACGTGGATCATGGTAAAACCACACTTACCGCAGCTATTACGCTTTACCTCAGTAAATCAGGTGGAGCAAAGTTTGAAAGCTTTGATAGTATCGATAATGCTCCGGAAGAGAAAGAGCGTGGAATAACAATAGCAACAGCCCATGTTGAGTATGAGACAGCGAATCGTCATTATGCTCATGTTGATTGTCCTGGACATGCCGATTATGTAAAGAACATGATAACAGGTGCAGCTCAGATGGACGGAGCTATTTTAGTAGTAAGTGCAGCTGATGGTCCAATGCCTCAGACTCGTGAGCATATATTGCTTGCTCGTCAGGTTGGAGTACCAGCAATGGTTGTATTTTTAAACAAAGCAGATCTTGTAGATGACGATGAGCTTCTTGAATTAGTAGAGATGGAAGTACGTGAGTTATTAGAAGAGTATGAATTTCCAGGAGACGAGATTCCAATCGTAACTGGATCAGCACTCAAAGCACTTAATGGTGAGCCAGAAGGTGAAGCAACAATTCAAGAATTGATGGATGCAGTAGATTCATACATTCCACTTCCAGAGCGTGACACAGATAAGCCTTTCTTGTTACCAGTAGAGGATGTATTTTCAATATCAGGTCGTGGTACAGTGGCAACTGGGCGTATTGAGCGTGGAGTTGTTAAGGTAGGCGAGAAGATAGAGAGAGTAGGGATTCGTGAGACAATCACAACAACTTGTACAGGTGTTGAGATGTTCCGTAAGTTACTTGATAGTGGAGAAGCTGGAGATAATGTAGGTATATTACTTCGTGGAATGGCAAAGGATGAGATTGAACGTGGCATGGTATTAGCTAAGCCAAAATCAATCACACCGCATACAAAGTTTACAGCGGAGACCTATGTATTAACAAAAGATGAAGGTGGACGTCATAAGCCATTCTTTAGTGGATACAGACCACAGTTCTATTTCCGTACAACAGATGTAACGGGTTCAATCACGTTACCAGACGGAGTAGAGATGGTAATGCCAGGTGACAATGTAACAATATCAGCAGAGCTCATTACCCCGATCGCAATGGAGAAAGGTCTTCGTTATGCGATTCGTGAAGGTGGTAGAACTATTGGTGCTGGCGTTGTTGGCGATGTTATTGGGTAAT
>CAXCCM010000039.1:0-12385 GCA_963981005.1 uncultured bacterium
AACAGATTCTTTAGAATTAGCAAATAAAATTGGTGCAAACGGGTTAGAAGCTAATGCTTCTATTGCTTTGTCAGAATTATTTGAGAAGCAATCAAATTTTAAAAAAGCTCTTAAATACTCAAAAAAACATCATAATTTAAGAAACGACATTTTTAACGAACAAAAAAGTAAACAGATTGCTGAAATGCAAATTAAATATGACATTGATGCTAAGGAAAAAGAGGCTGGAATCTTCAAATTAAAAAATATTGAGCTTGCTAATGAAATAGCAAATCATAAAAAAACAGAAAATGAACTATTAAAAGAAAGAAACTTCGCCGAAGGTCTAATAGACACTGCACAAGCAATCATACTTGTGCTGGATGAAGAAGGAAAGATCATCAAATTTAATCCTTTTTTAGAGAAATTATCAGGTTATACATTAGAAGAGATGAAAGGTAAGGATTGGTTTAGCAATTTTTTACCTCCATCTAATATTGAGAAAATTAAATTGCAGTTCAAAACAGCAATCAATGATGTTCAATCACAAGGTATTGTTGATTCTATAGTTACTAAAAACGGAAATCTACTCTCAATCGAATGGTTTGATAAGACACTAAAGGACAATAATGGCAAAACCATTGGACTACTTGCAATTGGTCGTGATATAACTAAAAGTATAAAAGCAGATGAAAATCTTCATAATAGTAAGATCCTTTTAAAGAAAGTTTCATCAATTTTACGTCATGATATTATTAATAATCTTGTTGTTATAAAAAGTGCGTTAAAGATCTATAGAAATAGCTCGAGTGAAGAGATGTTGGATGAGATTGAAAAACGTGTTAAAGATAGCGTAGGAATAATTCAAAGGCAAAGAAAGCAGGAATCTTTTATAGATGTATATTCGCACTTAGACGAATATTGCATTGAGGACATTTTAGAGCAAATTACCAAAAGTTATAAGAATACAACAATAAATGTTACTGGTAAAAGCTGTGTGTATGCAGATAATGCTATTTATGCCGTTTTCGAAAATCTTATAGATAACTCGATTACACATGGTAAAACAAAAAAGATAGATATCGAGATCATTAATAATGAAGATAATTGTATGATAAAATTTACGGATTTTGGCGTTGGAATTCCTGACAACATTAAATCAACTGTATTTGTAGAAGGATTCGATCATGGTAAAACAGGTCATTCTGGATTTGGTTTACATTTTGTAAAAAATGCAATTGATGAATATGGTGGCACAATCTGGATAGAGGATAATAAGCCAAAAGGTGTTGTGTTTGTTATGAATTTAAGAAGTGTAATTCATAGATAATTTATTGTTAAAATCTAAATGATCTCTCAAGCATGATCTCATGCGGATTTTCTTCTGTAAAAGGCATTATTTTATATCTGTATAAGATTCTAAATTTATAAGGCAATTGATATCTTAAAGAAAATTCATGAAAAATTCCCATTTCTGTTTGTAGTGCAATATCTTGCGATTTTTCAACTCTCGTTTCATAATCTAAAAACAGATCTCGTGTTATATATCTTCCCATGCTCACCGATAAATTATTTAAAAACAATTCAGATGAAAATTTAGCAATTTCATTAGATTCATCAAAAACTTCATATTGCGATTTATCATCGGAAGAATAGCTTGCGAAAAGGTTTTGCACAAGATCAGTTTGAAGATGGAAGTAATCTAATTTTAATGTTTTTCTTATCCAATTTTCAACAGGTGAAAGAAGCGGATCCATTACGGCACTTTCTAAACCCATTCCTGCAATTTGTATCACTTCATCTTGTAACAGCGTTTTTTTTTGATCAGCTGAAATATCTTCCATTGCTCGGTTATATCTCAGTTTAGATAAAATGTCTGTTATTCTATCGTTAGGATTATCACTATTCAGTGAAAATCTTAATGTTCCAACTTCATCATCTCCAGCAACTTCATTATAAATATTCAATGTAATAAGAGATCCATCAGCCGTTTTCTTATAAAACGTTCCAGAAATATTTGCTCCAGCAGTAAATCTACTAAGTTGGATCTGCATATAATCAAGCTTCATTTTTGTTCCAAATATATCTACAGAACCCTCTTCTGCAATGAACAATGCATCTGGTATTGTAAACTCATCATCTGCATATACTAAGTTTAAATATCCACCAGGATTTATTTTTATATCTACAGGATACGTTACATACTTTACGTTCTCACCAAAATTTACCATAATATCAAAATTTAATGGCAGAGTTGCACTTTCAATTACCTGCTTTTCTCTAACTGTATTAAATAATTTTAATAAATTCTCTGTATTTGGTGGAAAGATAGCTCCACCATTAGAGATATTAAGATCACCTATAAGTTTTATATCCTCAAACGGACCCAAAACTTCAAAATGCTCACTGTCTCGTCCACTTACAATTACTTTTGCTACATTATTTACAGGAATGTATCCGGGCATATTAAAAAGGATTCCACCATCATCTGTTCTTATTAACAGCTTACCAAGGTTTAATGTTCCAAGAATAAAATCTTCATTTGTATTAGTAATAATATTTGAAATGTAGCATCTACCATCACCCATACGGAATTTGAATTTATCTATTATGAATATATTTTCTGTAATTCCGAATTTTATTGAAATTTTATCAATATCTTCCGGTTGCCCATCTACTCTTACAAATCCATTTGCAAGAGTAAAATCACCTTTTTCTATAAATATTTTACTATCTTTTGTACCTATCTTAAATCCAAAATCTGTTTTCGAAATTCCATCAGTTATTGCTTTAGTTTGATCCGCAAGAATCTTTAACATGTCTCCATCAAAATTTATAGAAACATTATTTGAATCTGAAAAAACTTTACCATTAAGTACGTTATAGCCTATCGCACCATTTGCTCTTAAGTCAAATTCATTTTTCTTATAGCATCTTACATCATTTAAATGCATAAGGCTATCTCGCTGCAGCAAATCAAATTTTAATAGATCTGCTCTAAATCTATTTACTTTCAATTGTTCAACATCTATATCCACCTGAAATTCACTACTTCCATTAGATCTAGAAAACTCTATACCGCCCTTAATAACTCCGCTTAAATTTTCTTGTGGCAATATATCTACTAATTGAAGTGAATCAATAACTCCATTTGCAGTTATCAATAGATCTGGCTTTGTTATCAATGCACCTTGAAGCCCCACAACATCGTGCTCATTGGTCTTAATAAAACCATCACGCAAACTTATCATCGAGCTGTTTCCTATTATGTTAAACCCTGCATACAGCTCCTCAATATCACCAAATTTGAAATCATTTACAGTTACATTGCCGTCTACATTCCCTTCACCCAAGTTATCAATATTTGCAATAATATTTAAATTACCATCTAGTTGCCTAGTTGTTTCGTAATCTACAAAATATTTGGAAAGATCTTTAACCTTTAGCTCTTCCCCATGCAAAGACAAACTATACTTAAATTCAGGTTCGCGCCTAATCCAACCGTTTATGTCTATCATCTTATTAAGCGAAAAATGTTTAATTTGTAAACTATCTAACGTTCCCTTTGCTAAAAGATCAATTTTAAAGGGTTCATAATTGTATTTTGCATTGTAAGATCGAATATTTATAAGTGAGCTCTTATTAGAAAGATCTAAAACAATATCTGTTTTTAATCTGCCACCCAATTTACCGTAATCTCTATCATACACCATTATGTTTGAATTTGTAACGATACTATATTTATTTGCTTCAACCTCTACATCTCCTGTAAGAATTGGAAGAGCAGTACCTTCTAGTGTGCTACTCAGATCTAAACCACGAAGTTTCAATTTTGCCTTAATCTCCATTTCGCTTATGTTTCCAAAACACGAGAATCCAATATCATTTAATGGATGCGTTATATCAGCAGTAACATCATTATCTAATAAATTCGCTTTCAGTGTTAGATCATTTAATTCAAATAGGCTAGTTTGAAATGAAATATTCTCTAGATCGATGAATATCTCCGGTACATCTTTATACTTTATGGTTGAAGTAAAATCACCAGCAACTTGCAAATCCCCACTTTGCCATAGCATATTCTTAGAATATAGATCAAGATGAAGATCTTCTCCAATTCTATAATAGCCATTTCCAACTATCTTATTACCTTCCCATAAAGAACTATTTAGCTGCAAATCAATGTTACTTTCTTTCATTATTGCAGAGATATTAATATTATCCAGTTCTTGATCAGCTACAATAAGTTTATCAGATATTACTTCTGCATTTATTGTAGGGTTAGTTAGCTTGCCAGATATATTGAATTTTACTTGAACATCTCCAGAAACCTGTTCAATATACCTGCTAAATGGGATATTAGAAGTTGTAATTTCAGAATTTATTGTCCCATTTTTTGTGAGAATATTATTAATTACAGCACTACCTTCTATTTTGTTATTATCTAAATATGAATTATGAAGAGAGATATTAGTTCGCTCATTGTTACCGGAAACAATTATTGAATCGATCGATGCTCTTTTTTCAGCAAAACCAGCATATACATTTTTTATTTGGGAAATGTAATGAAGTTTTTCCTCAGCATATATGATATCTGCATCAAGTATTAATCCAAAAGAATTTAGTTCAGAAATCTCAAGTTCAGATGGTTGTAGGTCATTCAATTTCAGATCAGCTTTCTCAATTACACCTTTATTCAAAATGCAAGAAACATTTAATCTCGAATCATCTCCAGATTTTGCTGACATTGTAATATTTGAACTTTTTGTATTCTTTATTGATATATCTATTTTTTTCCAACTATTTGCAATCTGAAATATATCATTCTCAAAATTTAAATTAAATGATCCATTATAAATATCCAGCATCTTAAAAAACTCTGTGATATCCGGAATTATAAATTCACTATCCTCCTTTTTTGTACCATCTGGTTTTATTATAAGAGAGAATTCAGGATCATATATCTTTATATGTGTTATGGCTTTCAGGTTTTTAAATTTAGAGAATATTAGCTTTTGTAGATTATACTCAACATAAAGTTGATTAACTTTTAAATTGAATTTATCATCACTATTAATTTCGATTCCTGAGATATTGGCTTGTTTATCATTAAAAGTAAATTCTTCAATTTTAATCTCAGCATTTAGTAATTCTGATAATTGATCTGAAATTCTGGTTTGAACTATCTTATCTACTTTTGCTAATCTCACCAAAATAAAAAAAGATATGTTGATGATAAAAACAATGAGAACTATGATAAATAACCAGGTCTTCTTTTTCATTCTTTAATTATTGTTTTATTTCGCTTAATATTCCATCTTTCAGGTTAAAACATCTATCCATTTTATTTGCAATATCTTTATTATGTGTTGCAATCACAAAGGTTTGACCATGTTTTTTATTTAAATTTATCAGTAGATCAATAAGTTCATCACTATGTTTTGAATCAAGATTCCCTGTAGGCTCATCAGCAAATATAATCTCTGGAGAATTTATTAATGATCTCGCTACAGCAACTCGCTGCTGTTCTCCACCGCTCAATTGATTTGGATAATGACTTCTCCTATCATCAAGATCTAAAGCTTTTAATAATTTTCTTGAATCAAGTACACTTTTGTTAAAATCTTTTGTTGATAGAAATTTTGGCATTGCAACATTCTCTTCAGCAGTAAAATCTTCTAATAGATAGTGAGACTGGAACACAAAGCCTATTCGTTTATTTCTGAATTCATTCAAATCATCACTCTTAATGTTTATTTGCTTCCCAGAATAATAAATATTTCCAGAGTCAAAGCTATCCAACATGCCCATCATATGTAGCAGCGTGCTCTTCCCACTACCAGATTCTCCTGTTATTGCTATCATCTCGCCTTGCTGTATTTCCAGATCTACACCTCTAAGAACTTCCAATTTGCCAGAAACTTCATTATAGCTTTTCTTTAATTTCTCTATTTTTATTAAACTCAAATTAGTTCTCCTAACATATATTTTATGTTTTTCTAATAATATTCGTGATATTCAGTTTGGATATATTTTTTAATGGGATTAATGATGCAGCTAACACAATAAGCATTGAAACTCCAAGAACTACCAACCAGCTAATATAGCCAAATTGAACATTTATTTTGTCTAGGAAATAGACATCTCCCTTTAATACTAAAAATTTTTGCCAGCTTAAGAATTTCGCCAATAAAATTCCCATAATCTGACCAAATGTAACAGATAGTAACGCTAAAATCAAAGTTTTCCCTATAAATATTTTCTGTAATATTTTATCAGATGCCCCATAAGCTTTTAGAATTCCAAGTTCCGTTCGTTTTTCTATGATGGATGTAGAAACTGAGCTTACAACATTGAATGATGCAATTAATATAAGGAAACTTAAAATAATAAATATAACCCATTTCTCCATTTTTAATAATGCAAACAAATTACTATTAAAGTCTATCCAAGATGAAATTTGATATTTATATTCAAACTCATGTTCCCATGTATATGAGATATAATCGGCTTTTTCAATCCACTCTGGTTTCATCTTTACTTCTACCATCGTATACTCATCTTCCATAGAATTAAACTCAGCCATTTCACTTCTATCAATAAAAATGAATTTGCTGTCATATTCATACATTCCAGATTTATATAATCCTACTAAATTAAAGCTCTCTTCTTTTGGTTTTAATCCCATTGGAGTAATTTTTGAGTTCATTGGGCTTATAAGTTTAAAAGTATCACCTAACTTCAAATTTAATTCTTTAGCTAGCTTGTAACCAAGAACTGCCGATTTATTTGAATCAAGTTGCCAGGTACCCTCCAATACAAATTTTTTATATTTACTAGGAAGTTCCGGCTGTTCCCAATCTATACCCCTAACAATGGCACCCTTAATCCTGTTCCCATTAGCAGCCATAGCCTGAGAAATAATAAGTGCAGAAGTGTTCTCAACACCTTCTGTTCTTTGTAATTTGTTTTCTATTTCTTCAACATCATGCTTTAAGAGATTCCCTTCTCCAGATTTAAATATGTAAATGTGTGAGTTAACTCCAAGAATCGTCTCTTTCAGTACAGACTCATATCCTTCAAATATAGATAAAGCAACCGTAAGTGTGGCAACCGAAATAATTATGCCGATCACCATGAAGACAGAGTCAAACCGTAACCACTCCTTTTTTGGAGAGGTTATATATTTCTTTAAGAAAAACAATACAATTTTATTCATTAATGGTATATTTAAATTACTAATATTTCTGTCAATAATTGAATACATACCCAATAGGTGGATAAAACCTTGTCAAAAATTGTTTAATTTTTTCGTGTGTAAAAAAGATTTCTTTAGGAGATTTTATGAAAATTAAATATTTATTTGTAATAGTTTTATTTTTGTTAATAAATTCATTATGTTTAGCTTCTAATCGTGAGGTTCCAATCGAAGATTTTGAGAGCGGGACAATAAATCTTACTTCTTACCCAGATCAAGATATGCAGCCAGACGCATGGACACTATCTACAACTAATACATACAATACTCAATCCCAATATTCTTTAAAGCTTTTTGGGAACACCTGGAAGGTAGAAGCCATAGAAGCCGTTACGATTGATACAAATGATGTATGGCAAATTGCCTGTTTTATAGAAGATAAAGGCGAGATACAAGCATTTGGTATTGGTGATGGAACAAATGAACTCTTTTACTCCATTGATGGTCATGAAACACTAAATATTGAAGAATGGATCCCAGTTTATCAAGGTGCTTTTGGAGAAAATGTTTGGAACATCATCCAGCTTCCTGTGGCAAATGACTGGTTCTCATGGTTTGAGTATTATCCAGAAATAACTGAATTAATTTTTGTAAATGATAATGATGGTGGTAGTGGCGCTGTATATTTTGATAATATCTACAATATTACAGATGATCTTCCAATCGCTCCTCAAGTTGAAATCACTTACGATATTGGTACTTTGTATCGTAATTCAGATAACTTAAGAAGTGTTGATGTGCAATTTTTTTGTGAAGTGACAGATCCTGATAGTGATGTTCATGACTTTTTATGGTTATTTGGAGATGATTCTACAAGTACGCAACAACATCCTACACATCAATTCATAGTAGAAGATGATCACCCATATACAATACATGTTCAAGCTACCGATGATACAAATCAAATTGGCTTTTCAACTTGTTCAATTAGCGTAGATACAGGACCTTCAACTTTTCCATTAACACTTAATTTTGTTGGTGATATTATGCTGGCAAGAGCCTATGAAAATACAGGAGGAATAATTCCAACTCAAGGTGTTGAAGCTATTTTTGAACCGACGTTATCTATTTTGGGAGAGAATGCTGATATTACTGTAGCTAATCTTGAATGTCCACTTACAAACTATAATGTTCCACATCCTACTAAAACAATTTATTTTAAAGGATCTCCAGAAAATGCTGCAGGCTTGGCTTATGCGGGAATAGATCTGGTTTGTTTAGCCAATAACCATGTTATTGATTATATGCTTGAAGGAATGGTTGAAACACAAACTGTTTTAGAGCAATATGGAATTCTTCATTCCGGGGCAGGAGTAAATTCCTACGAAGCCTATAAACCTCTATTTTATTCTAAAAAAGGTGTTAATTTAGCTTTTTTAAGATCAAGTGACAGAACAGGTCAGTATAACAATTATCAGCCATATTTGCAGGCAGGTTTCAATAAATTTGGTTTTGCATATATGACACCGTATTACATTGCTGAGCAAATTGCTGCAGTTCAAGAAGATACCGATCTTGTGATTGTTGAAACACATTCTGGAAGTGAATATTCTACAGATCCCGGAGCAAATTATGATTCTGTAGATATTTTTGCAGGTTGGGACAAAAAGGATTTTGAAGAGGATGAAGATTATACTCCAAGAATTGATATTCCACATATGTGGGATATTGAGATCCGTCATCATATGATAGATTCTGGAGCAGATCTGGTTGTTTGCCATCATCCTCACATTATTCAAGGAATTGAAGTTTATAATGGGAAGGTAATTGCACATTCACTAGGTAATTTTGTTTTTGACCTAAATTATTTGGAAACATTTCCATCAATGATATTAAATACTTGCATTGATGAAGATGGTTTTGACTCATTCAGTATTAAACCTGTTTTTATTGATGACTATATCCCCTTAGAAGCAAAAGGTGAATTGGGAAAATATATATTAAATTACATTAAGATGAAATCTAAAGATCTTAATACATACTTAACTGTTGATAATACCTCAATTGAGGCTCATGTAATATTAGATACACTTACAATGCTCATCGAGAATCAACAATATTCAGAAGATCTCACATTTACTTTAGTTGGAAATGAATATGTTTCTCAAATCATCCATCTACCTGAGTGGGGTGATATTTCAAGTGTTGATGTAATAACATCGGAAGAGAACTTTGAGTTTAGGGTTGGAAGAGAGCTAATCTGGTTTGGTAATTATGAAGATGAAGGTGCAAGTATTTGGAATGTGAATAGTGATAATGAGTGGCTAGATGACAGCGAATTCTATGAAGGTGAGCTATCATTATGTATTCAGCAGAATTCTTCAAATGGATATAACATAATTACAAATTTAGAAAACAGGCTAAAAAGACGTTATGAAGTTGCATACTCTGTTCACGGATTTGTAAAAACAGAGAATTGTGAAGGAGCTATGGTACAAGCTAGATTCTACAATAGTAGAACCGGTGGAGCATTATTGGGTGCTGGTAATTTTGCTGGAGTTAGCGGAGATTCAGATTGGGCATATTACTCCTCGGAGGTTGATGTTCCTGATAATGCAACATACTTTGATGTTGTTGCTAATAATGATCCCCCTAATACTGGTGAATCTTTTGCCTGGTTCGATAACATCGGATTAATTGGCTGGGAAGAATGGCAGGCAAAAACAGCCACACCCGATTTTGTGACAAATCCAAATGACTATTATTATTTACAAGTTAGATCTACTGAACAGCCATTTAATGCTTCAGTTCAATTTACACATACAGCATTCGAAGAAAATCCAGTTCCACATAGTGAGAATGAAGTTCCTACTTACAAAAATGCAATTCTTAATAATAATTACCCAAATCCGTTCAACCCACTTACAACTATTAATTTCACAATTAATAGTGCTGAAGGTAAAACCAATATAGCGGTTTATAACATTAAAGGTCAGAAGGTTAAAACACTTGTTAATGATGTTCTTCCTACTGGAGGACATACTGCAATTTGGAATGGGACAAACTCTAATGGTAAACAAGTTTCTACAGGAATCTATTTTTACAAAATGGAGCACAACGGAAAGCACATAAATACAAAGAAATGTCTTCTATTAAAGTAAAAAAACATCAATAAAATATTAGCAAATATTTTCTTAAGTGATTAGGAAATCTGGCTCGATTTTTGCATTATAATTACATAAATAAATATAAGGAATTAATTAATGAAGACTATTTTAACTCTCATAATCCTATCAATTATTACATTCTCAAGTGCTATTGATCTGGACGTTTCAGAAAATTCAATATTGATCTCTGGTAATTTTAAAACTCCTGAAATGTCTGTTAGAAGTGCAAAAAATGATCTCTTTTCAGCAATATATATTGATGAATGCGTTCAAACTGGAAAGGTTGGTGATCCTGAATTACCGATATACTCTAAATTAATCAGCCTTCCAAATCAAGGTAATTATATTTTGCAGAGTATTTCGTTTGATGAGCAGATAATTGAACTTGATCATACTATTTTGCCTTCTGGCTTTATTGATGAAAATGAAATTAATTCCACTGAATATCAAAAAGATGAATGGCTTCCAGCTGAAATAGTTACAATATCAGATCCGAATATTATGGGTGCGTATCGTTTCTCACAGATTGCTGTTTCACCTTTGCAATATAATCCTGTTAAGAATAAAATTAGATTATTAAAGAACGTTGCAATTGAATTAATTCTTAATGAAACAGATACAAAAAATCCAAAAACAAAACTTAGTAATGTTAATTCGTTTTCTAAACTTGCAGGATCAATTTTAAATGAAGATTCTATAGTAAGAACACAGCAAAACGGAAAATATTTATTTATTGTGCAAGATGATTTCGCTTCACAGTTAGATCCTCTTTTACGTTGGAAAGAAAAACTTGGTTATAAAACCAGAGTGGCAACTCTATCTGAGACCGGTTCTTCTGCAGACGATATAAAAAATTTTATACAAAATGCTTATGATAATTGGGAAATCCCACCTGAATATGTTGTTCTAATTGGTGACGTTGACGGTACAATTGCAGTTCCATCCTTTTATGTAGAAGGTTATTGGACTCCATGGGATGTGAGTGATCATAAATATTCTCTATTAGAGGGCGAAGATTATTTCCCAGATGTTTTTGTTGGAAGGTTGTCGGCTCGCACCCAGCTTGAGTTAAATACAATAATGAGTAAAATTATAAATTATGAGAGCAATCCCTTAATTGATGATGATTGGCAAAATAAAGCATTAATGATGACTTACATAGATGAGTGGTCAGGTTATTTTTCTTCCAGAGAAACGGTTATGGAAGTTCGAGATAAATTACTTGATTTTGAGTTTACAGCTGTAGATACATTCATCTCACCATATCAAACAGGTGTTACAGTATTAGCTAATATGATCTCTGATGGTTATACATTTCTTAATTACCGTGGTGCTGGAGGTCCCGGCTATTGGTGGGGAAATTATGGACCACTATTTGATATTTATGGGATTGAGTCATTAACTAATGGATTTAAGCTGCCAATGGTTACAAGTATTACTTGCGGCGGTGGTGATTTCGCAAATACCAGCTATCCATCTTGTTTTGGTGAAGTATGGCTTAAAGCCGGTTCACCTTCCAACCCAAAAGGAGCAATTGGTTTTATAGGACCAAGTGAGATAGACACAAAAACACCTTTTAATAATACGAATGACATGGGAATTTATCAGGGTATAACTCAGGAAGGGATTACACGCTGTGGCGAGATGATGTTGCGTGGGAAGATGGAGCTTTATAACAATTATCCAAGTTGTCACGGCTGGGGAAATTCAAATAATTCTGATCAGTTCTACTTTTATGTTTATAACCTTTTAGGAGATCCTGGTTTACAGGTTCTTACAAATACACCAAAACTTTTTGTAATGAATGTTGAAGAAGAAATTTCCTCGGGATCTAATTATTTAGAAGTTCAAGTTGATTTTGATGCTGCTGACAAATCCGGCTTTACCATTGCTATTACAAATTCTGACAGCCTTGTAACTACCGGAATTACCGATGAGCAAGGATTTGCCTATATTCCAATAGAACTTGATGCTGGAACATATGAATTAACATCTTAAAACTATCAATTTGTTCCAGTTACTACTGAAATCCAAGTAATCG
>CAXCCM010000040.1:0-12156 GCA_963981005.1 uncultured bacterium
TGGTTTTGAAAACGAAGAATCGAAGTAACATTGACGGCAATAACAGCTCGGACATGAACTACTGCAATTATGACAGCCAATACAATTAGAGAAAGTTTCAGTAAGATTTTCAAATCCTTCAACCATACCTTTTACTATTTTATATGTCTCTTCTTTATTCTTTAATTTGATCTTTTTTTGTTCTTCTATATAAGTTTGCCATTTCTTTAAGTTAATTTCTACTTTTAGGTCAAGATCTGTTATTAGCTTCTCACCTCTTTCACTGTTAGAGAACAGGAGAAGTTCCTGATCATTCAAAGCAAAATGCAGGTCGCTGGCAGAAAGTGAAAACTTATCACAGATCTTGCAGACAGGTTTTACATATTTAGAATTCCAGTTTTTATCTGTTAAAAGTTTTTCGAATTTTGCATCACCTTCTTTTGGATCAGCAATATAATCCTGCATGGGAAGTGCACCAACACAATCATAACTGAATAATGTTACATCATCAAGATTCACTTGATTCAATTTAGTCAGTTCTATTGTAGCACGAATTTCACAAGGCTTCAATAAAGCTGCAACTTTGAATTTTCCCTTCCCTTTTCGGGTGTATCTTTTCAATGCTTTAGCTGCATTCACCGGCATAATTGGAGCAAGTGGTTGTGCATTTTTTATGATCTTAGAATCTTCGATCATGATCCAGGCAAAAGAATCACCTGATGGCACTTTCATTGGCAGCATCACGGCATCAAAGATCTTTTTCTCAACTGCATCCTGAAAGAACTGGAGAATAGATGTTTGAACACCACTCTTCACTTCCAGAAGGACTCCTTTCTTAGAGATTTTAGTCATTAATAAGTTCTCCTCTATCTATCACTTCATGTTAGCGAAGTGCTTCTTTTACTTCTTGATATAATTGTGGATTTGTAAAATGTCTGGTTCGAATTGAACCGGATGGGCAACTTCCTACACAGTTTCCACAACCTCTACAAATAGCTTCGTTCACTACAGAAATTCCTTTATCTTCATCGAAGTAAATAGCACCAAAACCACATACTTCTAAACACGTTTGACAACCAGTGCAATATGCTTCTAATATTTCAGAAACTTTTACTTCAGGAATTATCTTCTGTCCCGGGATTAGTTGTGTGAAAATTTTTCCTGCAGCTGCTTGAGCTTGTAACATAGATTCGCTTATTCCAACCGGACCATGAGCTCCACCAACTACAAATACTCCATCGGTATTTGTTGAAATAGGATTAATCTTCAGATGTGCTTCTTGGAAAAATCCAGTTTCATGTTGATCAATATTTAATTCAACACCAAGCTCAGCCGTACCAGCAGCTGGCACCATTGCCGTTCCCACTATTATCATATCAACATCAAGCTTCTTTTTGGCATCTGTAATATCTGTAAGGTTTATTGTTGTTCCATGAACTTCTGCATTTTTTATCTTTATAAAGTCAACACCCTTGCCCTGCACTTGCTCATAAAATTCTTCATCATGTTTATTGGGAAGGCACATGTGTTTGTATAATTCTGTTACTTCAATTGTGGGAGATTGATCCTTGATAAGTTTAGCAATCTTCAGTAAATAATCACAGCATGTTTTGGAACAGTAACCGACTTCCGGTCTACCAACACAATGTATCAACGCTACTTTTGTCGGTTCATTACCATTTTGCATTGTAATTTTACCATTAGCCAAAAGCATCTCTTCAATTTCTAAAGCATTATAAATCTCATCTTCCTTATTAGAATTGTAAGAATCAAGAGATGATATATTAGTAAGATCGAACCCTGTTGCTACAACAACAGCTCCAGCTAGAAGTTCCGTTGTATTATCGGTTTCTTTCACATTTTTTATAACAATTTCAAAATTGCCCAAAAATCCAACTATCGAATCCAATTCGGTATTTGTAAAAACCTTAATGTATCTATTACTTTGAACATCAGAGATTTTTTGTTGTAGATTATTTAATGTAACACCTTGTCTCGGTAATAATTCTTTAAGTTTAGCAGATTTTCCACCTAATTTATCAGTTTTTTCTATTAAGTAAACTGCACGATCTTTCGAGGCAAGAGTAATAGCTGCTTCCATTCCTGCAATGCCACCACCAATAATTAGAACATCAGGATTACTATCGAGTTGTTTTTCTTCTAATGGCTGTTGATACATTACTCTATCCATACCACCATGTATCATGCGAATAGCTTTGGATGTAGCTTCTTCTTTATCTGGAATTATCCATGCACATTGTTCACGAATATTTACAATTTGATACAAATATGGATTGAGTTCTGTTTTTTTACAAACATTAATAAAGGTTGTATCATGGTCTCTTGGAGAGCAAGCTGCACAGACAAGATGCGTTAAATTATTTTCATTAATTTCATTTTCAAGGAACTTCTTGCCTTCTACAGAACATAGTAATTTATGATTCTTAATAACCAGTTCTTTATCTTTATAATCTTCTAATTTGGCAAGTTCCTGCATTATTTTTTCAATATCTACTTTAGATGCAATATTGGGTCCACATTCACAAACATAGATTCCGATTTTTTCACTCATAATATTTCCTTATCTATTTAAAAGCGACATAATCTGCGCTACAGCAGCTTCAGATTGAATTACTGAGTTCTGAATATCTTTAGGCCCCTCTGCACAACCAGCAACAAAGATTCCGGGTTTTGAAGTTGCAATTGAACCTATTCTGAATGGTTGAGCTTCTACAAAACCAAATTTATCATGATCAATACCTAAAACTTCTTTCAATTCACCACTACCCTCTGCTGATTTCAAAGCGTTTGCTAAGATTACCATATCAACTTGGATAGAAGAATTTTTACCTGTATTATCCAGATAATCGATCTTTAATTTATCATTCTCTTCACTTATTTTCATTTTATCACGATCTAACTGATAGATGAATTTTGAAGAAGTTGCTTTAACACCTTCATGGAATTTCTGATAAGTTTTATCGGGGAGGCAGACATCAGAATAAATATTATATATCTTTGCATCAGGTAATTTATGATGTAAAAAATGAGCATGTTTTGAAGATGCCATACAGCAAACATTAGAGCAATAATGAGTTTGCGATCTTCCAACACAATGAATTATTGCAACTGAAGAAGGTACTTTTTCTCCATCGCGCATTACAAGTTTTCCTTCGGTTGGTCCGTTAGCTGCAAAAAGTCTTTCGAATTCCATTGCGGTATAAACACCTTGATATTGTCCGTATCCTAAATCTTTAATATTGCTAATATCAAGCATGTCATAACCTGTAGCCACTAATATAGCACCAACATTAACTTCAATCTGTTCATCTTTCTCTGCCATATTAATAGCACCAAACATACAGGCTTCAACGCATTTATTGCAGGTTTCTGTTCCGTTTAATTGTAAACAATTTTCAGCATTAATTACAGGAACATTTGGTAGAGCACCAGCACAAGGGACATAGATAGCTTTCTTATTTGTCAGGTTCTCTTCCCACTCATTAACAAGTTCCACAGGACAAACCGGGTAACACATTCCACAGCCTAAACAAGCCACCAGATCAACGTAACCTGCTTTTTTATTTATCTTTACTGTAAAGTTTCCTGCATCACCTTTTACCTCTTCTACCAAACTAGAAGTAAGAACGTTTATGTTCCCATCCTGCAGGATCTCTTGTTGTATTGGAGCTACGAGACAAGTTGAGCAATCCATATTTGGATATGTTTCTTCATTCTTTATCGTCTTTCCACCAATAAGAGAAAGTTTTTCTACCAACGTAACTTTCTTACCAGCTTTCGAAAGCATAAGGCTAGCTTCCATTCCAGCAACACCAGAGCCTATTATTAGTACATTATCAATTTGATCCATTTAATATTCCCCGTATCTAATGAATGAGTATTTAATCTTTTGAATCGAGTTTCATGGGATTAATTATATCAAAAGATTTTTTCATTAGTTATTGTTTATATATGTGTATCCTGTCTTACAGGATTTGGTCCTAATTTTTCTATTTTATCTGAAAATTCATTTACCACTTCGATATAACGTTTACCTTCTGAAGCTGATATCCAAGATAACTGAATTCTCTGTGAATCAATTTTTAGTGCTTCAAAAACTTTCTTTAATAAAGCGATTCTTCTTCTAGCATAATAATTACCAACCTGGTAATGACAATCACCAGGATGTCAGCCAGCAACCAATATGCCATCAGCACCGCTAAAATATGTGTTTAATAATAAATTTTGATCTATCCTACTTGTGCACATCACCCGTACAACATTTAAAGATGGGTTTATCTCTTTTCTAGAAGCACCAGCAAGGTCTGCTGCAGCATATGTACACCAGTTACAAAGAAATCCAACGATCTTAGGTTTAAAATTTTCCATTATTCCTCAATATTTATATAGTAAAAAAAAAGAGCGCACAATTGCTGTGCGCTCTAATATAGTTAAAACTGGATTTGTGCAGAGTGACTTCCAGTACCATCATCCATACAGAATAACATAGTTTTACCTGTTCTATCACACCAAGCTTTAATATCTGTTGGGAATGAAGGGCAATCTGCCTTAACTTCTAAAATATCTCCAGCTTCCATTTGTGGAATGTAAGCAACAACTTTTAAAATCGGTTGTGGACACTTAAGTCCTACACAATCTAATTCTTTTACAGCCATTTTGATCTCCTTTTTTTATTTGTTAGAATGAAAATGTTAAATCTGATCCTTGAGCTTCAGCTACAAATGTTGTAGCTCCAACAACTTCAATACCTTCTACAAGATCTTCTTCTTTTAATCCGTGAACTTCAAATCCAAGTTCACAAATAAGAATACGTGCCCCAAGCATTTCAAGCCCTTCCATCATCTCTACAAGATCAGGAAGATTATTTGCTTTTTCATCCAACTCTTTGTATGCACCCTTCTTAAAAGCTGGTAATCCACTTGGTAATATGAACAAAATTACATCGTCACCACTAGCTGCAGCTGAAACAGCAATTGTAACTGCTGGATAAATATTTTTTACTTCAGAACCATTAATGGTTATTGATACTTTTCCCATACGTAATTCCTCCTTAATTTTTGGTGCAATGTAAATGAGAATGCATTTTCAGTGTCAAGTAAAATATTTTACGTAGCAACGATATATTTTACCCTATTAAATATACACAATAATACGGATATTCCCTATATCCTTTAATGATTTAGCCTTACATTTTCCTAATGCTTTGTATTGATTATTAATCTCATTTAGGATGGTATATTTTACTCAAAAAAAAGTAAAAATTTGTAGTTTTATTTGGAAATTAACAGATTCATAATTGTTACTATTTTCGATGGTTTTCTAAAAGATCCTATTTAAGAAAAGCCCCCAGCAAAATGGGGGCTATTTACAAACTACTAATTTCTATTTCATCAAAAATGAAAAGTTAAATAATCACTATTGATTGATCAAGTAATTTTCCACTATTTCATAAGAATCATTTTCTTTGTTTTTGTATAATCTGCTGATTTCATTTTGTAAAAGTAAAATCCGCTTGAAACCTTCTTACTATTTTCATCTTCTCCACTCCAAACAATATCATGATAAGCTGCATCTAGATATTCATTTACAAGTACTTTCACTAGCTGTCCTCTCATATTGAAAATCTCAATTGATACATGACCTGCTTCTTTAGTTGAAAAACTAATTGTTGTAGTTGGATTAAATGGATTAGGATAATTTCCTGTAAGCACTGTTTCTTCTGGAATAAGAAGTGTTCCTGCTTGTGTATGCTCGATCAATATTTCTGTTTGATCAGATTCATATCCTCCATCGAAAACAACTGCTACACCGTAATTGTAGCTACCTGATTGCATAGATTGATCTGTGTATGTTATTTCTGTAGTTGTAGCGATCTCTATTTCGTCACGATAAATTGTATATTCAACAATTCCTCGAATTGGTGGTGGCGGATCCCAAGAGAGAACTATATTATCGCCATAACTCACTGCTTCAAGGTTTTCAGGTGGATCAAGAACAATTGTAACTGTTATTTCTGCAGCTTCCGATTCACCTTCATCATAAACTGCTGTTATTTCAAAAAAGTAATCACCTGAAGCGAATGGTCCTTCAAAAACATATGGTCCTGCAACAATATTTGCTACGAACACACCATCATAATAAACATTATATCCTAACAGATCTCTGTTATTATTTTTAGAACGTTCTGCACCATCCCAAGATAAAATAATTGATGAATTGAAATCTACTATCTCAGTTTCAAGATTCGTAGGTGGATCAAGTTGTACAACATTAGAAAGCATTGGTGGGAAAATGATGTAATCTACCCAACCACAATCACTACCACTTGATACTGAAGTATCTTTTGTATATTCCCATTTAAAAGTATGATTACCTGCAGTCACTGGATAAGACTCCTCTACCCAATCTACGGTTCCACTCCAGGTACCAAGTTGATTATTATCGATATAGAAACTGTAATAATCCCAACCCTCTTCTGAAGAAACTTTTCTAAAGAAGCTGATGTCTCCATCTGCAAGTATTTCAGCGGCTAATATCAATGAAGTCGATTCATTATCATCGATATCACCTGATTGTGCAGAATATGAACCTTCGTAAGGATCTGATGAAATGATCCAATCAGCATTGCCACCAAAATCCCACTCAAAACTTTCAAAATTATTTGATTCAAAATCCTCAATTGCAATACCAACCATACAAGCAATATCGAAGTTTGTACTATATGCACCACTGTTTGCTGTAACATCAAAATCAAATACAAGTAATTCGCCTACAGGAGTTGATTCATCAACTGTGAAAGTAAATATACCATAAGCTTCTTGTCCCGGAGTGATATCACCAAAAATTATATCACCATTATTCATAGTTATATATCCCGAATTCGTTGAGAGTATTCCTTCAACATCTTCTACTAGAGCACTACCATTATTTCTAATAGAAACCAACATATCCATAGTCTCACCAGGATCGATATAACCATTACCATTTCCTACCATTTCATCTAATTCAAAACCAAGAAAGGCGATGTATGTACCTGTTACCTCAGCAATTGCTTCAATTGCATCCAGGTCAAAACCAGCATTTGCGGAAGTAGCGGATCCATCTCCATCATCAGAAATTTTTATGAATTGAGCCTCTACTAAATTTCCAAAAGCTAAATCAAATTCAGTTGTTCCCATACCATCACCCAGAAACATCCAGGGGCCATCAATTGTTTCACCTGCAAAAACAGAATAACCTTCGGGTGAAGTATCACCTTCATATATTTTTATATCATTACCAGCACCATCAGCAATTGGAAATTGCATATCAACAATTATCCAGCCATTTTTTCCAATTGAATAATTTCTGTTATCTGGAGCTCCAATTACACCTGGAGTATCACCTTCATCAGCTTCGTTATTACCAGGTATTCTGGAAGCTGATATTTTATAAATATATTGTCCGGACAATGGTTGAAGTTGAAAATCTGTTGGTGTCGCATTTCCTGCAACAACTGCTACTCCAGTAATGGTTTGTGTTTCATAACCATTAGCTACGATAGTAATGTCATAGGTTCCTGGGAGAACATATTTGTGATAATCTCCAGCGTTTACATCGGTATATGTAGGAAAGTAATCTTCAATAAATACAGCAGCAGTTACTGGGTCCCCAGTATTTGCATCGGTAACAATACCTTCCAAACCATAACCGGCATGCTCAATCATGCTAAGCATAGCAGGTTTATTATAATTATAGAACATCATTATCTGGCTGGCTGGTGGATCTTTGTCATAAGAAATTTCCATTGACCAGCTAATTGCTCCCATCATTCCATAATTTGTATCTTTTGTACTTCCATTAATTGCATACATCCCAGAATTTCCTTGTCCATACTCCATAATTGCATATCCTGAAGAAGAAGCATATTCTCCAGCAAGCTGAAGTATATGATCAAGATCAGTACATTGACTAGAGCGATAACTCCATGGACAAGAGATGTATTCAGTACCACTATGATATGTTGTGTGAACAACAAATTGTCTGTTATAATGACAATCTCTTAAAGCTTTTGATTCAGGTTGGGAATATTCTCCAGTGCTACTTCCCCATCCATCCCACATATATCCAGAATCACGATTCAAATCTACACCGTTGGCATTTGTGCGATCATCTGAAACTCTACCATCAGGATTCACCATATAGAATAACCAAATTTCACGATTATCTATCAAATCAGTTATCTCTGGATCAGTTCCATAATCACGGCAAAGATCTCGAGCAAAACGGATCATATTTTCTGGCCCTCCGATCTCATCTCCATGAATTCCACTATCGAAGAAAACTTCTGCTTCATTCTCATCTAAAGTTACATTATCGGAAATTTTAAGTGCACCAAGTTCTCTACCTTGAACAGATGTTCCAAATAGATGTTTTTCACAGATTTCAGGAAAAGCTGAAACTAGACTATCTGCTAGATCTATTATCTCCGCATAAGTATGATATGCTTCTCTTGTGTTATCCTTTGAAGTCCAAAAATTTTCTGCATATGTTTTAAGGTCATCATTTTCTATCTGGTATTTAAGGTCTGTTGATTTTAATACTCCAAATTCTGAAGGAACCAAATATAAAAGTGCTTCACCATTTGGGTAAATATCGCCTTCTGCATTCAGCTTGATCAATTGTTGAAGTTCCATATTATTATTATAAAACACACGAACTTGCATTTCATTATCTCGCCATGCAAAAACTGAACTAACCATAGTTAAGCAAAACAATAAAGTAATAATTATTTTTTTCATCAAATACTCCTAATATAATTTTTTCATTAAATATTGATGCAATAAATATTCCATAACTTTTTAGTCTACAAATTGTTTTTACTTACTTTTTTTTGACAGATAAACAGATAATAAAACAGTAGTTTCCAATTAAACTAGAGGGGTAAAATGAATTACATTATTACTGGGAAGGGATATATCTCTGAGCTCACAACGCAAATTGAAGATGATGTGACAATAATTTCTGAAGGAGATTTTAAAAGTTCGGAATTCAAATTAGATAGTACCGACAAAATTTATGCACCAACCGAAAGTGCACTTGAGATAATTTTACAGAGATCTATTGATGCAACTTTTGTAAATGCTGTTAACATGTTAAAAGATAAATATAAATTCCGCAAACTTATGAGTAATATGTATCCCGATTTTTATTTTAGGAAAATTGGCTTAGAAGATGTGGAAACAACAGAACTTGATCGTGATAAAAAGTATATTATTAAACCAGTAAAAGGCTTTTTTGGAACTGCTGTAAAAGAGTTGAATAAGGATACCAATATAAAAAAAATTGTAAAAGAGATACGTAGCGAATTGGAAGAGAATACAAAGTACTTCTCTGAAAGCGTTTTATCTAAGAATGAATTAATTATTGAACAATTTGTGGAAGGTGAAGAATATGCTGTTGATATGTATTACAATGATCATGGTGAACCGGAGATCTTAAATATTTATCATCATCCTCTGCCGGATAATAATAATTACTTTCACGTTCTATACTATACAAATAATGATATCTTCACAAAATTTTACGACAGATTAAAAACAATATTTATTCAGTTAAACCAACAACTAAATATTAAAAATTTTCCGATCCATGCAGAATTTAAACTAGAAAACGAAGAACTTGTTCCAATCGAGATGAATCCTCTTAGATATGGTGGTTTTGGGTTGGCAGACCTCACATATCATGCTTTTGGATTTAATCCATTTAATGCATTTTTTTCTAATTTTAAACCAAACTGGCATGAGATATGGGATAAAAGAAATGAGAATCATTTTGGTTGGGTTTTGGGTTACAATGGAACAGATATTAATGTGGAAATTCATACTCCTGACGATAAAGCATATTTGCATTTTTTAGGAGAGACAATTCATTATGTTGAAATTGATTATAAGGAAAATCCTGTCTTCTCTATTGCTTATATAAAAGATAGTTGTCCAAAATCTTTACAGCGGCTTCTTAAAACTGAATTCAACGATTTTTTTGTACCTATTAAATCCTGAATAAAAACATTTAACTTGTCCCAAGTCTCGTACAAGCTCAAGACAAGTTCATCAATGTTAATTTATACCATTTAACCTTCCGAAGGTCAAGAAAAGCAAGAAGCTTCACAACCTTCGGAAGGTTTTATACTACTCACAATCCACACAATCTTCATATTTTTCATGAGTTTTGAAACGTGTCATTCCAAGTTTTCCAAAAAGTGAATCTACCAATGAATATATAACAGGAATTACAAACAGAGTAAGAACTGTTGCAAAAGCTAATCCGAAAGCGATGCTAACTGCCATTGGTTTGTAATCTGATGTAGTACTGGAACTTGATAACATTATCGGCATAAATCCTGCAATTGTTGTTACTGTAGTCATAATTATTGGACGCAACCTAATAGATCCTGCATTAATCAAAGAATTCCACCTATCAACACCATTTGCTCTTTCACGATTCACAAAATCTACAAGGACTAAGGCATCATTTACCACTACCCCAGCCAAAGCGACAACAGATATCATGGTCATCATCGAAAATGGTAAACCTGTAACTAAAAGCCCGAATACAACACCGATAAATGCAAATGGTAATGTTGCCATAACAATAAGTGGTTGTACAGCTGACTTAAATTGAGTCGCCAGTATCGTGAAGACCAATAGTAACGCAACTGCAAGAGCAAAATATAACGAGTTATTAGTTTTTGCTTGCTCTTCTGCTTGTCCTCCATACTCAATCTGATAACCTGGGAATCGTTCTGAGAATCCCGAAAGAATTCCTTTCTCGCCTGTGAGAGAATTTCCACGAAGTTGTTGTGTAACTTCTTCTGCAGAACGCTGAATTGTACGCCCATTTTCCTGATAAGTCGTAACAGAACCGGTTACAGTAATTAATCTCTTTCTATCACGATGTTCTATCTGTGCGTATCCGGAACCGATTTCTAGATCAGCAACTTCTTTGAGTGCTATAAAATCACCATTTCTGGTTCGCACGGGTAGATTTTCTAGATCAGATAATTCATCGATCTGTTCATCCATAACACGCAATACAATATCATATTCATCCATTCCAGTTCCACGATACTTAGAGATATGTCCACCAAATGAAGCATATCCCACTAAAGATGATATCGATTGAACATTCAAGCCATAAAGAGCCATTTTATCATGTTTAGGAACTATCCTGATCTCATTTTTACCTTCTGCAAAACTCGTTTCAAGGTCAGCTGTTCCCTCTATTTTTTCAATTTCGGAAATAACATATTCACTGATCTCTTCTAAACGAGTTAGATCATCACCCTTAATTCTTATCTCAATATCTTCTCCGGTTGGAGGTCCACCCCGCTCTCCATCTTTAAATCTGAAAGTGTAGAGTCCCGGTAAATTAGATAAATATTTTCTTATCCTGTTTTTGATCTGATTATGTGTAAACTCCATTTCATCTAATTCAACTAAATCAATTTTAATATTAGCATTTCTTGTTTCTACAAGATTTCTATGATTTTCTGAATATTGTCCAACCGTGCTCACAACAGATTCGATATCTGCGTTTTCGGGCATATTCAAAATGAAGTTCTCAACCTTTGTGATCACTTCATCAGTTTTTTCTAAACTGGTTCCGGTTGGCGTTTCTAAATTAATTACAATTATTTTTGGCATTCCTCTAGAGAAAAATTGGAATTTAACCAAACCTGAGAATAAAATCATTATAGAAAGGAACATAGCACCCAACAAAGCTAGAATTGTAAGCAATCTATGTTTTAATACTTTCTTAACTGTTTTACGGTAATTTTTTACAAGCCAATCATGTAGTTTATGTTCTTTTTTCTTTCTATCAAAATTCTTTTTCCCACCTAGTTCTGCTGTATGGGAAGGCAAAATAACCAAGCTTTCGAAAAGTGATGCTAAAAGAGCCATAGAGACCACGATCGGAAATACACTCATAAATCTTCCCATTCTGCCTTCCATCATCAATAAAGGCATAAATGCTGCAATTGTGGTTGCTACAGCAGCTACTACCGGCCATGCAATCTCTTGTGTACCTTTTATGGCAGCCTCTTTTAAATTAAATCCCATTTCCCGGTACCTGTGAATATTTTCTAGAACAATAATAGCATCATCCACTATCATA
>CAXCCM010000041.1:0-12119 GCA_963981005.1 uncultured bacterium
AAAAATAAAGTTTTATAAAGAGATAATCTCTAAAACAAATTGTTTATGTGATTTTGAGATCAATGAAATTAATAATAGTATTTTATTAATTCCGCAGAATAATTTAATTTTATCTTATCATGATTTTGCCGATAAAATTGATTTTATAAAATTGGAAGAAATTGTAACAAGATCAAATTCACTTGCGTCTAAATTTTTGAAGATAGCAATCAATATTTCAAAATATTCAGATCTTATTAAAATTTCAGAATTAATTTCAAAATCCAATAAACCAGTAATTTTTGCAGGAATGGGCAAACTTGGTAAGATCAGCAGAATTTTATTTCGTCATTTAGGTGCTTTCTCAACTTTTGTTGGTATACCCAATAATCAAACTGCAAATGGACAACTTACTTTGGAAGAAGCAGAATTATACAAGCTATCATCAATTTCTCAAAAAACACAAATTGGTGGAATTATTGGCGGAGAACAAGTTGAGCAATCTCTTGGAATAAAATCTTACAATGATCTCTTTAAAAAGGAAGAATTAGATGCGGTCTACCTCCCCTTTGTATCCGGTGATATTGAAGATATTTGGAGCTGGATAAATTATTCAAATATTACGTTTTATGGATTTTCCATTACAATGCCATTCAAGAGAGTTATAGGAGCGAAAAAAGATTTATCAGCAGTAAATTTGTTCCTACCAAAATCTGATGAGATGATAAACACAGACCTCATTGCGTTCCAAAAATCAATTGAAATTTTAATAATTAATAAAGAAGAATCTGTTTTAATAATTGGAAGCGGAGCAACTTCTGAAACTGCGTTGAAGGCTTTCAAATCTTTTTATAATGTTGCCATTACCAGTCGAAATGAATTAGCAGGCAAAAAAATTGCAGAAAAGAATAAAATAAAATTTATTCAACTTGAATTATTGAAGAATAGAAAGTTCAGCGTTATTATTAACTGCACACCATTAGGTATAAGAAATGAAGATATTATTGAGTTGTTTGATCTGACATTACCCACAAAAGTTATAGACCTGCCCTACAAACAAAAAAATACTTTACTAATAACTAGATGTATCGAAAATGAAATTGATTATATAGATGGTAACAGATTCTGGATTCTACAAGCTAAAATCCAACAACATAAATTTGTATCTGCAATATGTGATCTGGAGGGATAAATGAAAGTTAAAAGCCTTATCTATGTTGGAATTAGTTTGTTGTTTATTTCCTGTTCAACAGTACAATATACCGAACATGCTAAACTTACATTACAAGATTCTAAAAAAAACAAAAAAGAACTTAAGAAAGCTGCAAAGTATTTTCATAAGAGTGATCAATCAGATAAATTAGATGCGCTTCTTTTCCTTTATGAGAACATGCAAAATCATTCATTTGTTAAAGTTGGACTTTTTGATGAAAATGAGATTGAAGTTACTTGGAATTTTTTGGAATTTAAAGATTATGATGAAGCAAAATTGGCAATGGATTCACTTGAAGAAGAATTTGGAGAATTGCATTGGAAAAAGAAAGAGAAGAAGGTTGATCATCAAACTATCTCCTCTGAATTTTTAATAGATAATGTTGATCTTGCTTTTAAAGTTTGGGAAGAAAAACCTTGGTCACAGAAGTATGATTATTCAATATTCAAGGAATTTATTCTGCCATACAGAGGCAGTAATGAACCTATCGAGTCATGGCGTTCTTGGCGTGGATATTTTATGGATAGCTATAAAGATATTTCATCACAAATGTTTGATCAAACTGATGTTATTGAAGCTGCAGAACTTATAAATAATGACCTGAAAACATGGTTCAAATTTAATTCTAAATATTATCTGCATCCTACAGATCAGGGTTTGTTTGAAATGCTTATGAATAAAGAAGGTAGATGTGAAGATATTACAAATCTTACAATTTATGCATTAAGAGCAAATGGAATTGGAGCAACAAGCGACTACACTCCACACTGGGCAAATGCTGGTAATAATCATGCTTGGAATGTTATAATTATGCCCGATGGAAAAGCTACACCTTTTATGGGTGCAGAGTCTAATCCTGGTAAATATCAACTTTCTAGTAAAGTTGCAAAAGTTTATAGGAAAGTATTTTCTGAGCAAAAAGACAATCTGGCATTCAAACTATCCAATAATGAAAAGGTTCCAGCATGGCTTTCGGGCAAATGTTATAAAGATGTAACAAAAGAATATACCAAAATCTCTGATGTTGAGATAAGCTTAGATTGCGAAATCCCGGACAGCACAAATTATCTCTATTTATGCGTTTTTAACTCAGGTGAATGGAAAGCAATTCATTGGGCAAAATTAAATAATAAAACCGCAAACTTCACCGATATGGGAGTTGATATTGCATACCTTCCTATGTTCTATGTTAAAGAGAAACTATTCCCTGTATCCTCTCCGTTTATTCTTACAAAAAATGGTGATCAAAAAATGCTTAATGGGAATGACCTGTTTGAAGAAGAAGTCATTCTGCACTCAGTAAGCAAACAAAATATAGATCGTTCAAGTAGAAACGGAAACAAAACCTTTTTAGATAAAGGAGAAAAATATGAATTATTCTATTGGGAAGAAGGTTGGGAATCTTTTGGAACAAAGATCGCAACAGATTCACCATTAAGTTTTAATAGACTTCCTGCTAATAGATTATATTGGCTTGTTAAAAAAAACTCAGATGAAGAAGAGCGAATATTCACATACCAGAATAACAAGCAGATCTGGTGGTAGCAAAAGGAGAAAACATGAAGTTTAATCCAGTTGAATTAATAATAAAGAAGAAAACCGGACAAGAATTAACACAATCTGAATTGGAATATTTTGTAAATTCCTATATAAGTAATGAGATTCCAGAATACCAAATGTCAGCACTCTTAATGGCTATTTATTTCCAAAATATGAAGATCGAAGAAATACAAACTTTAACAAAAGTTTATATTGAATCTGGGAAACAGATCACGTTTCCAACCTCATTAAAAACTGTGGATAAACACTCTACCGGTGGCGTTGGAGATAAAATAACTATCATGCTTGCCCCAATTGTAGTAGCGTGCGGTGGAAAAATTCCGATGATATCGGGAAGAGGTTTAGGACACACAGGGGGAACATTAGATAAACTTGAATCTATACCTGGTTTTAGAACGGACTTTAATGACATCGAATTTAAAAAAATAATCGAACAAGTTGGATTTTGTATAATAAGTCAATCAGAAGAATTGGTTCCTGCCGATCGTAGAATATATGCTTTGAGAGATGTCTCTGGAACTGTTGAAAGTCTTCCATTGATCACTGCCAGTATTATGAGTAAGAAAATTGCCGAAGGTGCGCAAAATCTCGTTATTGATCTTAAGATAGGATCTGGTGCATTTATTAAAGACCTGGAAACCGGAAGAGAACTTGCAAATTTACTCATTAAAACAGGTGAAAAATTTAGACAAAAAGTATCAGTTGTTTTCTCAAATATGAATTCTCCTCTCGGTGGATATATTGGTAACGCTTTAGAAATAAAAGAGACAATCGAATATTTGCAAGGAAAGAAAATTAAGGACATTGACATATTAACTAAGACATTGGCAATAGAGATGTTGTTACACTCAGAGAAAGCCGAAACAGAAGAAGAAGCGATGAACATGGTTGAAGAAGTGATAAAAAATGGAAAAGCTTTAGAATGTTTTAGGAATTCCATAGCTGCTCAAGGTGGAAACCCTGATGTTTGCGAAGATATATCTCTTCTCCCTCAAGCAAAACATAAGATCCCAATAGTCTCACAAAAATCGGGTTGGATAAAATCGATAAATTCTCAACAGATAGGTTATGCTTTAATTGAGATCGGAGCTGGTAGAAAAACTCTGGATTCTAAATTAGATTACTCTTCAGGAGCATATCTAGCAAAGAAAATTGGTGACAAGATAGATGAAAATGAGACCATTGGACATATATTCTGCAATAATAAAGATGAAGGGAATAACATCATTAGTAAAATATTAGACAGCTATGAGTTAATTGATGAAAAAGTCTCAAAAGAGAATATAATTTTAGAATTAATTAAATAGGTTTTTTAACCACAAATCACTAATCCAAAAACCTTGACACTCCTACCCTTGAAAATAACTTGGTTTCTTAAATTAGGTTTGTAGCCTAAGGTATTGAATTAAAAGAAGTTAAAATTATTAGATAAGGATGTGAAGAATGGCAGTACCAAAAAGAAAAACTTCAAAATCTCGTAGAGATAAAAGAAGAACTCATTATAAAGCAACTGCACCTACAACAGCAGTTTGTTCTAATTGTGGTGAGACATGCAGACCTCATAATATTTGTTCAAAATGTGGTCATTATAATGGTAAAAAAGTATTAGAAGTTAAAGAATAACCTTTAATGTTTTAAATATTATGCATATAGCTATTGATGCCTATGGCAGTGATAATGCACCTTTCCCGGAAGTGGAAGGTGCAATTATTGCAATAAAGGAAGGACTTTGTGATAAAGTCTATCTTGTTGGGAAACAAGATGTTTTAGAAAAACAATTAGAAAAATACTACTATCCAAAAGATAAAATAGAAGTTGTTCATGCATCAGAAGTTATCAGCATGAGTGACTCACCATCTCGCATGGTTAGAAAGAAAAAAGACTCTTCATTAGTAAAAGCAATTCAGTTACATAAAGATGGAATTGCTCAAGCTGTTGTGAGTGCAGGAAATACCGGAGCTGTAATGGCTGCTTCTCTATTCGGTTATGGAAGAGTGAAGAACATTTTACGTCCTGCGATTGCAACCACATTCCCTACCCAATCTCACCCTGAAATAATTCTTGATATCGGTGCAAATGTAGAATGCACTCCAGAAAATCTTGTTCAATATGCTATCTTGGGAAGCTTATATTTTAAATTCTTTTTTGAAACAGATAACCCGCGTGTTGCATTATTAAACATTGGTGAAGAAGAAACCAAGGGAAATGAACTAGTAAAAAATACTTATGGTAAATTAAAACAAAATAAAGATATAAATTTTGTTGGAAATATTGAAGGGAAAGATTTGCTTAAAGGAATCGTTGATGTTGTTGTTTGCGACGGATTTGTTGGCAATGTTATGCTTAAAACTGTCGAAGGTGTTGCATATTCAATAATGTCTATTCTGAAAAGCGAGATGAAAAAAGATTGGATTGCTAAACTTGGTGCACTTCTATCTTTTCCTGCTTATGCATACTTAAAAAAGAAATTAGATCATTCAGAATACGGTGGTGCCCTTCTTGTGGGACTCAATGGAATTTCTGTAGTATCCCATGGAAGGTCGAATGCAAAAGCCATTAAAAATGCTGTTGGGCTTGCCGCACATTTGGCGAGATCAGGGTTTATTCAACATACCAAAGAGTATTTTGAGGAGAAATAATAATGAGCATTAAATATTATGCAAAGATCTCAGGAACGGGAATGTCAGTACCAGAAAAAGTGCTCACTAACTTCGATCTGGAAAAAATAGTTGATACAACCGATGAGTGGATAAGAACCAGAACAGGAATGTCTGAGAGACATATTGCTTCGAAAAATGAAGCAGCTTCCGATTTGGCATATAATGCTACATTAAAGGCAATTGAAGCAGCTAACATTAGAAACAAAGATATTGATATGATCATTGTTGCTACAATTTCTGGTGATCACCCATTCCCATCTACAGCTTGTATTATACAGCAGAAATTGGGTTTGAAGGGTTTTCCTGCTTTTGATGTTTCAGCTGGTTGCACAGGATGGATATATGCTTCTAATATTGCCAAACAATATATAGAAAATGGTGTTGCAGAGAATATTCTAGTAATCGGTGTTGAAATATTAACCAAGATCACTAATTGGAAAGATCGTGGGACTTGCATTTTATTTGGAGATGGAGCAGGAGCAACCATAATATCTCGTGCTGGAGAAAGGGATATTTCCAGATTTATAGATTCAGAGCTTTCTGCTGATGGAACACATTATGACCTTCTAATTCAACAGGCTGGTGGATCACGTATTCCTGCAAGTAATGAATCAGTTGGCGAGAATCTTCATACTGTTTATATGGAAGGCAATAAGATCTTCAAAAATGCAGTACGCTCCATGTATCACGCATGTGATGTCGTGCTAAAAAGAAATCATCTTGATGTTCATTCAATTGACTGGTTAATAACACATCAAGCTAATTTACGTATCATTCAGGCATTAGGTAAGAAATTAAAGATCGATGACAAAAAAGTAATTGTAAATATAGAAAAATATGCAAACACTTCCTCTGCTACAATTCCTATGGCTCTAGATGAGGCAATAAGGAATGGGAAGATCCAACATGGTGATCTGGTACTTCTCGCTTCTTTTGGAGCAGGATTAACATCTGGAAGCTTGCTACTTAGAATTTAGTAACTGAGGTAAATATGGGTAAAATTGCATTTATATTTCCTGGTCAGGGTTCTCAATACATTGGCATGGCTATGGATTTTATTGAAGGTAATGCAGAACTTGAAAATATTCTTAACGATTTTGATAAGAAAAACAATACTGATCTTTTTAAGATAATGTCCGATGGACCTGAAGGGAAACTTAAGGAAACAAAATTCACTCAACCGGCAATTCTATTCCATAGTATCGCTGCTATGAGAACTGTTCTTAATGAAATTAAAATTATACCGGATTATGTTGCAGGACATTCATTAGGAGAGTTTTCTGCACTTGTAGCAAATGGAGTTCTAACTTTAGAAGATGCAATGTATCTTGTTCATAAACGCGGTGAATTCATGATTAAAGCAAATGAAGGTAAACCATTTGCAATGGCAGCTATTATTGGTCCTTCACCTGAAGAGATAAAAGATATATGCGCGGAAGCTTCTAAAGTTGATGTTGTAATAGCAGCAAATTTCAATACACCAGTTCAGACGGTTATATCTGGCTCAAAAGCTGGAGTTGAAAAAGCTTGTGAGATTGCTAAAGAACGAAAAGCTAAAAGAGTAGTTCCACTAGTTGTGGGTGGACCTTTCCATTCACCTCTAATAACAAAAGCAGCAACTTGGCTAGCTGAAGAGATGAACAATATTAATTTTAAGAAGACTACAATTCCAGTAGTTTCCAATGTAAATGCAAAGCCAGTAATTGATACTGGAAATATAAAAATAAATCTTGCAAAACAAGTTACTTCTTCGGTTCTCTGGGTAGATTCGATTAAGTTCATGATAGAAGATGGTGTTGATACATTTATAGAATTTGGACCCAAAAAAGTGCTTGCCGGAATGTTAAAGAAAATTGACAAGAATGTTAAAGTTATTAGTATCGACACAATTGAGACGTTTGAGTTAGTAAAAAGTAATTTGGAGACGTTATGAAACGTTTAGAAAACAAAGTTGCAATCATTACCGGAGCTGCTAGAGGTATTGGTTTTAGTATTGCTGAAAAATTATCTGAGCATGGAGCAACTTCTATTATCATTGACCTTAATAAAGAAGTTGTTGATGCTGCTGTTCAAAAAATTGACGACATGGGCAACCGAGCTATTGGTTTTTCTGCAGATGTAACAAATTCAGAAGAGATAGCTTCAATTTTCAAAGAGATCCATAAGGAATTCGGAAAAATTGATCTTCTCATAAATAACGCTGGAATAACCAAAGATGGTTTACTCATGAAGATGAAGGAATCAGATTGGGATGCAGTTATGAATGTAAATTTAAAGGGTACATTCATCTGTACTCAAAAAGTATGTAGGTATATGTTAAAGAAGCGTTCGGGTGTAATATTAAACATTGCATCTGTAATTGGTTTAATGGGAAATGCAGGACAAGCAAATTATGCAGCATCCAAAGGTGGCATAATTGCCTTAACCAAATCATCTGCAAAGGAATTTGCATCACGAGGCATTAGAGTAAATGCAATTGCCCCAGGTTTCATCCAAACCGAAATGACAGACAAGTTACCTCAAGAAATTATTGACAGTTATTCAGCAGCAATCCCATTATCTCGAATGGGTACAGCAACAGATGTTGCAAATCTATGTGTATTCCTGGCTTCTGATGAAGCCGGTTATATAACAGGTCAAACCATCCAAGTTGATGGTGGCCTGATAATGTAGCAAAAATTAAGGAGGAAATAATGGACGTTAAAGCAAAAGTAATTGAACTTATCGTAGAAGAATTAGGTGTTGAAGCCAGTGAAGTAACAATAGAAGCAAGCTTTATTGAAGATCTTGGAGCAGATTCTCTTGATACTGTTGAACTTATAATGAAGTTTGAAGAAGAATTTGATATTGATATCGCTGATGAAGATGCAGAAAGTCTTACAACTGTTGGAAAAGCAATCGAATATCTTGAGAAAAAATTAAGTTAATCTATATTATTGGTGGAGTTATATATTTGTAGCTCCACCATATTAATATCTAAATTTTGAGGTAGATATGAATAAGCGAAGAATTGTTATTACCGGGATGGGTACGATTAACGCATTAGGACATAATGTTGACGAGACATGGAAGAATCTTCTAGCGGGAAAATCTGGTGTTGATCACATTACCAATTTTGAAATAACAGACGAATATACAAGCAGAATCGCCGGTGAAATAAAAAATTACGATCCCAAAAAATATTTCGAAAGAAAAAAATTAAAAAAAATGGATCCATATACTCAATATGCATTAATTGCTTCAAAAGAGGCAATTGAAGATTCAGGATTGAATAATGCCGATTTCAATCATGATAGAGCTGGAGTGATAGTATCTTCTGGTATTGGTGGAATGCTTACATTTGAAGAAGAAGCTTACAAAATGGAACGAAAAGGTCCCAAAAGGATCAGTCCGTTTTTTATTCCAAAAATGATCTCTAATATTGCATCTGCAGAGATAGCAATTGAACATGATCTTAGAGCACTCAATTTTAACATATCTTCTGCCTGTGCATCTGCTAATCATGCAATTGGAACAGCATACAGATCGATTCAGTATGGTGATGCTGATATAATGGTAACAGGCGGTGCGGAGGGTTCAGTTACACCTTTAGCTGTTGCAGGATTTTGTTCAATGAGAGCACTTTCTACTCGTAATGATGAACCACAAAAGGCTTGTCGTCCTTTCGATAAAGATCGTGATGGATTTATTATGGCTGAGGGTGGAGGCGTTATTGTTTTGGAAGAAATGGAGCATGCTTTAAATAGAGGTGCTAAAATATATGCAGAGGTGGTAGGTTATGGTGCATCGTGCGATGCTTATCACATAACAGCTCCTTCAGAAAATGGAGAGGGCGTAGCTCGTGCAATGCAAATGGCAATAGATGATGCAGGAATTAGCCCTGATAAAATTGATTACATCAATGCACATGGTACGTCTACACCTTTAAATGATCCTACTGAAACTACTGCCATTAAAACAATCTTGGGTGAACATGCCAGAAAAGTTAAGATAAGCTCTACAAAATCTATGACTGGCCACACATTAGGTGCTGCAGCTGGTATTGAAGCTATTGTTTGCTGTAAATCAATTACTACCGGCAAATTACACCCAACAATTAACTACGAAAATCCTGATCCAGCATGTGATCTTGATTATATTCCAAATGAATCTATTGAAATGGAAGTGAATTATACTTTAAGTAATTCTCTTGGTTTTGGTGGTCATAATGGAGTAGTTATCTTTAAAAAATTTGTTAAATAAAAAGTGAGCCGACACAAGTCGGTTCACTTTATTTTATTTTGAAAAATATAATCAAATCTCTTATATCACAAATAGCTACAAAAGATTCTGAAAGCATAGAATTAAAAAAATTCCAAAAAATTATTGGCTACACATTTAGCAATCCATCTCTTTTAATTGCAGCACTTACACATACATCACGAGAACCAATAAGTGTAAATGGATCACCTTTTGAAAGAATGGAATTTCTAGGTGACTCCATTTTAGGTTTAATTGTTTCGGAAGAACTCTTTCTTGAATTTCCAGAGTATTCTGAAGGTGAACTTTCTAAATTAAAATCTAAAATCATCTCAAGAAAGATGTTGGCTCTGATTTCCAGCAAACTAAAATTAAAAAACTATATTATATTCAACAAAGATTCTGCCGGAAAAGGTGGATTAAATTCAGTTCTTTCTAATACAATGGAATCGTTGATTTGTGCAATTTATCTTGATGGAAATATCGAAAAGGCTAGAAATTTTATAATAAAATTTATCATGAGTGACTATTCTAAACATCTCAAAAAGGGACACCTTGCTGATTATAAGAGTAAACTTCAAGAATATACTCAAGCAGAATTTCATGCAACCCCAGATTACGATATTATAAAAGCAGAAGGACCAGAACATGAAAAAATTTTTACTATTCAAGTTTCAATAAAAGATGATGTTTATGGATTAGGAATCGGTAACAGCAAGAAAGAAGCACAGCAGGATGCTGCGAAACATGCCTGCAAAAAGTTGAACCTCTAAACTTCTAATGAAATGAAAATATTTCCGATTTTCATTCCTCATCTTGGATGTCCATTCAATTGTGTATATTGTGATCAAGATACAATTACAAAAAGTAAATCACCTATAGCTCAATCAATTTCTGATAACGTTAAAAAATTTTGTGATAATAATATATTGGAAGAAAAAGAGATCGCTTTTTTTGGTGGTACATTTACAAAATTATCAAAAAAACTTCAGCAACAATATTTTGATGCTGTAAATGAATACAAAGACGCTTTAACCAGTATCAGAATTTCTACAAGACCAGATTCCATTGATAAAGATATTATAGATTTTTGTAAGAACAACAATGTTCGAACTATAGAATTAGGAGTTCAAAGTTTCTCTGATGAAGTTCTATCGGCAACAAAACGCGGGTATACTTCCCAAGTTGCTATTGAATCGTGTAACCTGATTAAAAAAAATAACATTATCCTTGGTGTTCAATTAATGCCGGGACTTCCAGGTTTCAATACTACTACACTCGATGAAACAATTGAAACAACAATTAAGTTAAAGCCAGATTTTGTGAGAATTTATCCAACGATAGTTCTAAGAAACACTATGCTGGAAGATTGGTATAAGGATGGAGAATATTCCCCACTAACATTAGAGGAATCTATTGAGATTACCTCGAGGCTGGTAGAAAAATTTAAAAAAGAAGATATTTCTGTAATTAAGGTTGGGCTACATTCGGATATCGAAAAAGATAGTATTATTGCAGGGCCTTACCATCAATCATTTGGAGAATTGGTAAGAGCTGAAATATTGAAAACAAAAATACTTAATAACTTTGAAGCTAAAACTTTAAAAATTTCTAACAAAGATATTTCTTTGTTCAAAGGATTCGATTCTAGAATGTTAAAAGAATTAAAAGCAAAACTTAGATTACAGAAAATTCCAATTAAAATTAGTACGAATTTGAAGAAAGATAATTTTATCTTTTCAGATGTTGAACCAGATGAAAACTGGTAATTATGATAATAATATTAATACTGCTCTCTATTATACTCATCTCATTCTTTTATAAAAAAACTATTCCCATAATTGATGGCTGGAAAAAGATTTTGTTGATCAGTTTACGCTCGATTTCTATAATCATATTACTTTTACTGCTTCTAAACCCAATTCTATATTACTTCAAAAATAAAATAGCTAAGCCATCTATTATTATTCTAAATGATGTTTCAGACAGTATGCTCCAAGTTGGAAATGAAGGATCTAAACTTGAGGTTTTTAAGAGTATTAGAAAAGAAATTGAAAAAACTTTAGCATTAAAAGATCATGAAATTATTATATTCGATTTTGCGGATGGTATAGATGGTAACACGAAATCTACGAACCTAAGTAAGACATTATTACAAACTTTTAAAAAGAATGATCCAAAAAATATTGAAGCAATAATCTTACTTTCCGATGGATGGCTAAATGATGATGATCTGGAAATTATTGTGAATCATAATATTCCAGTTTACACTTTTAATCCCATTTTTAACTCTGATGTTTTTGATCTTAGTATTTCTGACATCGAGCATAATAAGGCAGTTTATAGAAATGAGGTTACACCAATTCAAATTGGAATAAATTCTAATAATTATAATGGAAAAGCAAAAGTTGAACTGTTTTCTGATAACAAAACAATCAGCAAAAGAGATATTGATTTTGATGATAAAG
>CAXCCM010000042.1:0-12076 GCA_963981005.1 uncultured bacterium
AGTGTCATTAGTAAAATAATTATCTTTGAATATCGGCATAATATCTCCTTGATACCTAGCTGTATTCTCACCATACAAACAGCTAATCTTTTAAAAACATTTCTATGTCTTTTATAAGGATGTATAGACGTACGTCAAGAATAATATATTCTAGTAAGTAGAATAGAAAGCTGCTAAAGCATAATGTGTATGATGTTAGCTAGCGTATAAACGTTTATCTGGAGAACTATGAATAAGTTATTTTTTAATATTAGATGTGCGACTGTTAATTGTAAGTAATATCTGTCTAACTACACCATAAATAATATATATAAGCATCCAAATAATGAAGATAAAATAGGAAAATTCAATAGCCAAAATTACACTAATAATTGCTAGAAAAATAAAAAATTTAGATTCTTTTGATAGCTTCTTTCCTTTTTCTAAAGGCAGATATTCTATCTTACTTATCATTAAAATTGATACAAGAAATGTGGAGATTATTAGAAGATCAATAATGATTTTTGAGTCATTGAAATAAGAATTAAAGATAATAAATGAGGCTATCATTCCGGCAGCTGCAGGAATGGGTAAACCTATAAATGGTTGTTTTTTTGAAGTCGTTTTATTTTTAAGTGTGAATCTAACTAAGCGATATCCTCCACAAAAAACATAAAAAATTGATACAGCTGCACCTACATAACTTAATTCATTTAGCAAACTGGAATAAGCTAAAAATCCTGGAGCAACTCCAAAAGTTACGAAGTCAGATAACGTATCAAATTGAGCACCAAATTTACTTTGAGCATTTAGCATTCTGGCAAACTTGCCATCTAAAAAATCACAAACCATTGCAAAACCAATTAGCCAGGCAGCTAAATAAAAGTTACCTAAATTTATTAAATGAAGGGCAGATAATCCTAAAATTAAACTGAGAGCTGTGAATGAATTTGGGATCAAGTATTTTAAATTTATTGTATTCATTTTTCCGCCAAAATGGTTTCACCAGATACAACTTTATCATCAAATTTAGCATTAATTTTCCAACCATTTGGAATGGTACAAATACACAAAGCTGAGGTTGAAATTACACCAAATAATTTTCCAGCAAGATGGGGTTGATCTTCAAAATAATTTATCTGTTTAGAATTTATTTCTACATCAAAAATTTGTCCTGAATATCTTAAATCTGCAGGTTGGAAAATTCCCTTTTTTATTGTAATAATATTGCCATCAATTTTAACGATCTTTCCATAAATTGGAGAGAGTAAAATTTCGTTTTTACTCTCTGGTGGATAGTTCCTGGAAATCCGAAATCTCATGATTATTAAAAGATACCAGAGAAGCCCGATAATTGAAAGATATTTTGCTTGATCTATCTCAAATATGATATTAATTCCAAAGCTTGCAAAAACCAATAAAATTGGAAAAATAGCAGCCCTATATTTTATTTTTTGGAGCTTTGCTAAATAATCGGTAGGAGTATGCACTGACATTAAAGGATTCCAATTCTATCGAAAACAAAATCAACATGCTTATAATATCTTTCGTAAGAAAAAATGTCATGTAATTCCTCTTCAGTAAGGAATTCATGAATCTCTTCATCAGCTAGTATCAGCTCTTCAAATGGTGTTTTAATTTTCCAGCACTCCATTGCATTTCGCTGGACAAGAGCATAAGAACGTTCTCTGGAAATCCCTTTTTTTGCAAGTTCCAAAAGAACAACCTGTGAAAAAACAAGACCATTTGTAAGTTCAATATTCAGCATCATATTATCTGGATATACAAGTAAATTCTCGATAAGCGGGATCATTTTATTCAACATATAGTTCATTAAGATTGTTGAGTCAGGTAAAATTACACGTTCAACCGATGAATGACTTATGTCTCTTTCATGCCAAAGTGCATTGTTCTCTAGTGCTGCAATGGCGTTAGAACGTAGAATACGAGCCATTCCACACATACGTTCTGTAATAATAGGATTACGTTTATGCGGCATTGCAGAAGAACCTTTTTGCCCTTTAGCGAAATTTTCTTCTACTTCTAAAACTTCTGTTCGCTGTAAATGACGAATTTCGGTTGAGATCTTTTCTATGGTTGAGCCAATTATTGCAAGAGTGTTCATAAATTCAGAAATCCTATCTCTTTGAATTACCTGAGTAGAAATATTTACAGGATCAAGATCGAGATATTTGCAGGTTATTTCTTCGATTTCAGGAGAGAGGTGAGCATAATTTCCCACAGCTCCAGATATTTGCCCGACAGAAACAATTGCAATTGCACTTTCCATTCTGGTAATATTTCTCTGCATTTCATCGAACCAGAGAGCATATTTAAGTCCAAAAGTTGTCGGTTCTGCATGAATACCGTGTGATCTTCCAATACATAGAGTATTTTTGTATTCCTTTGCCTTCATTTTAAGGATCTCAGAAAACTTTTGCAAATCGCGTAAGATTAGTTCACCAGCTTGTTTAAGCTGTATAGAGGAGGCTGTGTCAAGTACATCGGATGAGGTCATTCCAAAATGTATCCAGCGGGAGGAAGGACCAACATATTCTGCAATATTGGTAAGAAATGCAATAACATCATGATGTGTGATTTCTTCGATCTCGGCAATTCTTTCAACATCAAAATCTGCTTTTTCTACAATTACATCAAGATCTTCTTTGGGGACTATTCCCAATTCGTTCATAGCTTTACAGGCCGCTATCTCAACATCAAGCATGCACTGAAATCTGTTTTGCAGATCCCAAATCTTGGTCATTTCTTTTCGTGAATATCTTTCAATCATAATATACCTCGGAATTACTTTTAGAAAATTAGCAATTCTTTATTTTAGTCTTTTAATTTCTTCAATAGGATGTGTGATCTTGTCAATTTGAATCTTAACGATCTCAATATTATCTTTGGTGAAAGTAATTGAGTCAAGTTCATGTAAATAGTTGAATGATATAGTTGTAGAATTGTTACTATTGCGGATTTCGCTGATTTTCATATCATCAGAAAAAATTACTATAGCACTTTTATAATTAAGTTTTTGATGTTTAATTATCTCATCTTTAATTGCGTATAGATTAGATAATGTGAATAAAATTGAAAGATCAATTTCCTCTTGATTTCCATGACTAAGTTGATTTATTTGCTGATCTGGAGTACGAATTGTTAATATAGAATCATAATGAGCTGAAATAAAAGGAGTGGGTTGCATTCCAAATATTCCAGAATCATATACATCGATTCGGAAAGCAGAATTATTCTTTCTGATAGTTATATTTTTTCGGAAAACAAAACTTTTGTAATTTGCTTCAATTATCCCATCGATACGAATATTTTCCCAGAACTTTAAATGTGAATAAAGTAATTTTTCGTTGTTATTTTCTGCACTTTTTAACAAAAATGCACAATTGGTTAAAGAGAGAGATAGTAAAATTAAAAGAAAAAACTTATTCAGTTTCATCTTTTTTAACTCGAAGAATTAAACCGATTCCAACTAAACTTGAAACGATCATCAATGTACTCAATATTTGTCCCATTGTCATAAATCCTATAAGATGACCAAGCTGTACATCGGGTTGGCGAACAAATTCAACTAACGTTCTAAAGATACCGTATAAACCTATCCAGCTCCAGAAAACAATCCCAGGCTTCTTAATTTTTCGGAACATAATATATGTAATTGCAAATAATAAAATACCTTCTAAAAATGCTTCATAAAGTTGTGAAGGATGACGTGGAAGTTGTTTTGGGTCTGCAGGGAAGATCATTGCCCAAGGTACATCTGTAGCACGTCCCCATAACTCTCCATTAATAAAATTTCCAATTCTTCCCAAAAAAAGTGCAATTGAAGCAAAAGGTGCAACAGGATCAGCTAATTTATAAAAATTATAATTATGTTTTTTGCAGAATAAGTATCCAAATATAAGAACACCAATTGCTCCACCATGAAACGACATTCCACCTTGCCAGACTGCAAGTATTTGCAAGGGGTGACTTATGTAATGTTGGATATTGTAAAATAGGATGTAACCAAGTCTACCACCGATTATTACACCAAGCATAAGGTTAAAAAGCAGTGTTTCGTAATCTTCCTTTTTAATGTTAATATTTTTTAAAGAATAGCTTTTTTTTACAAAAATATATGCAATTAAAAATCCAAAAATATAGAATAGGCCATACCAGCGAATCTCGAACATTCCAAGTTTTACAATAGTTGGGTTTATCTCAGGAAATTGTAACATAGCTTATTTCTACTTACCAAACTCTTTCAATTTGGCATAAAGTATCTCAACAAGCTCTTCTGCAGGAAGCTCATGTTTCTCTCCGTCTTTCTGCAGATTTGGTGTAAATATATTAATAACTTGTGTGGGAGATCCATTCAATCCAATTTTTTCTTCATCTAAGCCAAGATCTTCGGCATTAAAAGTTTTCAATTCAGTTTTCTTGGCATTTCTTTTCCCACGAAGTGAAGGAAGACGTGGTTCATTAATCTCTTTTACTACAGTTATTGCAGCCGGAAGTGGCATATCTATTCTGTCATATCCATCTTCCATGAGTCTTTGCAAGATTACTCTGTTATCCTTGATATCTTCTATCTTTTTCACGAAACCAGTTTGTGGAATTCCAAGATGTGTTGCGACGCCGGGCCCAACCTGGGCTGTGTCTCCGTCGATCGCTTGCTGTCCAAAAAGGATTATGTCGTAATCTTCAAGTTTTTCTATTGCTTTTGCCAGAGTGAGGCTTGTAGCCCATGTGTCTGCTCCTGCAAATTTTCTATCGGTAAGGAGTAATATTTCATCAACACCAATTGACACAGATTCACGAAGGGCTGATTCTACTTGCGGAGGACCCATACTTAATGCGGTAATTTTCCCACCATATTGTTCCTTCAATCTAATAGCTTCTTCTATTGCATAAAGATCGAAAGGATTAATTATGCTCTCTACGCCTTCTCTTATTAAAGTATTTGTTACAGGATCAATTTTAATCTCGGTGGTGTCTGGAACTTGTTTGATGCAAACTATAATATTCATTTTTTGCTCCTGCTATTAGTTTGAATAATATTCCTTAATATTTTCAATCACATAATCTTGCTGTTCTTTTGTGATCTCAGAATATATTGGAATTGAAATAACTTTTTGTGAAATTTCCTCTGCAATGGGTAGATCACCCTTTTTATAGCCAAGTTTAGAAAAACATTCTTGAATATGTAGTGGTTTTGGATAATATACAGCGCAACCAATATTCTTATTTCTCAAATATTTAAGTAGTTCATCACGATCTTCTGCTAGCAATGTGAACTGATTGTAGATTGAAGTTGCTTTTTCATGAATAAATGGCGTTTTTATTTGAGAAACGTCATTTAATTTACTGAAGTAGTACTGCGCATTTTTACGGCGTGCATCACTCCAGCTTTCCAGATATGGAAGTTTAACCTTTAAGACAGATGCCTGTATTGTATCAAGTCTACTGTTTAACCCAACCCATTTATGGAAATACTGTGGGTTCTCACCATGAACACGAAGTTGAATCAGTCTTGCGGCAAGTTCATCGTTATTTGTTAGGCACATACCGGCATCGCCCATTGCACCCAAATTTTTACTAGGAAAGAAAGATAGTGTGCCAATATCTCCAATAGATCCAGCAACTTTCCCATTAAACTTAGCTCCAATTCCTTGAGCATTATCTTCAATTACCTTCAACTTGTTTTTTTGGGCAATTTCCATAATTGTGTCCATCTCAGCTGGTTGACCGAATAGATGAACTACAATGATTGCTTTAGTTTTTGGCGTAATTGCATTTTCTATTTGTTTTGGATCGATATTAAAAGTATCTGGTTTTATATCTACAAAAATAGGTTTAGCTCCTACTCTAGATATAGCTCCGGCGGTTGCAAAAAAGGTGAAAGTTGTTGTAATTACTTCATCATCTTCTTGTATTTGTAAGGCTTTTAGTGCAAGTACCAGGGCATCGGTACCAGAAGCGCAACCAACTGCATGTTTTGCTTCACAATATTTTTGCATATCTTCTTCAAATTCTTTCACTTGTGGACCAAGAATATATCTATGAGATTCTAAAACTTTATCAATTTCAGTCCTAATTTTAGGTAAAATCTGATCATATTGAGCTTTTAAATCTAGTAATGGGACATTCATAAATACTTACTCCTCAAAGTAGTCTATTGTTCTTTTGAGAATTTGCTCAAGGTTATATTTTGGTTTGTAATCTATATATTCAATCACTTTTGAGAGGTCTGGTTTACGATGACGCATATCTTCAAAACCTTCCTCATAAGCCTCGGCATAATTTACATATTCAATTTTAGATTTGCTGTTCGTAAGCTTTTTAATTTTATGTGCAAGTTCTTCAATGCTTATGCTCTTGTCATTTCCAATATTAAAGATCTCGCCTTCTGCTTTTTTATTACTCATTAATTTTATCATTCCATCAGTTACATCATCCACATCGCAGAAACATCTAGTCTGCTTTCCATCACCGAAAATTGTGATAGGATGATTCAGAAGGGCGTTCCTAACAAATTTTGGTATAACCATTCCATATTGACCAGTTTGACGTGGGCCAACAGTATTAAAGCATCTAACTATAACAACGGGCAACTTTTTCTCTCTATAATAAGCTAAAGAGAAGAACTCATCAATTGCCTTTGCACAACTATAGCTCCATCTAGAAATATGAGTTGATCCAAGTAATCTGTCATCTTCTTCTTTGAATGGAATATTGTCGCTTTTTCCGTAGATCTCGGAAGTAGAAACCATTAACACTTTTTTCTTATATTTATTGGCAAATTCCAAAACATTTTCTGCACCACCAATATTTGTTTGAAGTGAAAGTAGTGGATTATCGATAATGTATTTCACGCCAACAGCTGCAGCGAGATGAAATATCTGGTCACATTTTTTTATTAGATCTTCCAGTACATCACGATTTAGAATTGAATCAATTATATAATGGAAATTCTTCTTTTTAGTTAAATGGATAATATTAGAATATTTTCCTGTTGAGAGGTTATCGATAACCGTAACCGAATGATCTTCTTTAAGTAATTTTTCTGCTAAGTGCGATCCTATAAAACCCGCACCACCTGTTATTAATATATTCATTTATACTCCTAATTAGTTATTAAACTTCTTATTACAATAATACTTGTAGCCAAGCCTGTTATAAAGGCGATTGTTTCTTGAATGTAGGGCCAATAATACGAAAATCTTTCTTTTCTTGGAATGAAAATTGTATCTCCTGGATGTAGTTTTGTATTTTTATTGGGAGCTAACCACTCTCCGGTTTTTGCTCGGATTATTTTGATCTTGCCTTTCCAAGCTGAAGGCGATAAACCACCAGCAAGTTCGATGTACTCAATGTAGTTTAACTCACCATCATAATTAATGAGTCCGGGATTTACAACTTCACCGCTAATATTTATGGCTACTGCTTCTGCAGGAAAAAATACAATATCTCCATCTTTAAGGCTGATATCGTATTCCATTTCCTTGTCGTTCCATAATGTATCAAAATTCTTTGCAAATACACCGCTCTCTTCTGTAAGTTTATTTCTAAAGTATCGATATTCCAAATGAGACATATCATCTGGTCGGGTTCTTTTTAATTGTTCAAATTTTGGTTCTCGCAAGTCTTCTTCGCTAATTCTTTGCAAGTAGGCATTGGTAAGGTCAGCATTCTGGGTTGGTCCACCTGCTTTTGTGATTATCTGAAGAAGAGTAGTTTCGTTGTTCTCTATCGCATAAGTTCCTTCATAAATAATTTCACCAATTAATGTAACATAACTTTTATTATGATATTCAGGAATTTCACGAATATAAATTCTATCATTATTTTTTAAAACAAGATTTTCTTCACAATCATGTTGGTTCAAAATAGTGTTAAGATCCAAATCTATTGATTCTGTTTCAGATGAATCTCCAATAAACCTAACAATTTCAGCTTTTTTATTATCCGCACTGGGCATTAATCCCATTGCAAGTTCAATAACATCTGATATACGGTCTCCCTCTTTTAACTCAATGGAGTTATTAAGTTCTTCATCGTTCCTATTACCAACAGCCCCAAAAACATGTATTTGTTCTTTAATGGCAGGAACAACAATAATATCACCATCTTCTAAATATGGATTTGAATTCTCTTCACCAAGAACAAGAAATCTAAGAAGATCAAGTTTAATCTCTTCATTATCTCTCTTTAATGTGATGTTTCTTTTGGAAGCGTTACTAGCTGCACGTATTGGAACATTAATCGTATCGAGTAGTGTATTGGCTAGCTTAATGGCTTCTGAAACACGACTAACAGATGGGAACATATATACGCCTGGATTTTTTACCGCTCCAACAACAGAGACGTTGTACATGATCTCTCCGCTGTATTGTGTATTGTTATTTTCTTGTGCAAAAATACTGATTGAAGAAAATAACATCGCAACCACAAATATTATATTGAAAATTCTTTTCATTGAACCTCCTGAATCTATCTAATGCTAATTTATACAATAATTAATTATGATGTAGAAAAATTCTAAAGATGGGCTTTTTTGTCAAATGTTTTAATGTACTCGTAAACACATGATTTTATGAAATTTCTGCAATAAATTGCAATATTTTACGAGCTAATTTCAAGTGACTATTTTCTTTGGTTTTACTAACTTTTGAGATATCGAAAATTATTCGCAAATTTTTTGTTGTATCAAAATTCACTGGATAATCAAATTTTCCTATTACTTCGGTTATTAAAGTACGAGGAGGAAGACGTTTTGAATCGAATTCAATTATAAACTGATTTTTCTTGATATCTAGTGACCTAAGATATACTTGCAGAGCCAGCATACGTAATTTATAATATAGAATTGTATTTTCAGATTCTATTGGAATTTCACCGAATCTATCGACCAGTTCTTTTTCAAGATCATCAAATTCGCTTAACAAATTAAAATGTAATAGTTTGCGATAAATTTCTAATCTTTCTTTCTCATTGGAAATATAAGTTTCTGGGAAGTAATGATCAATATCCAGTTTGAGATGCAGCGTTTTTTCTTTTTCTAACTCTTCTGTAAATTCTTCATCTTGTAGCTCTTTAATTGCACTTTCCAATAATCGATTATAATAATTAAATCCTATTGAGTTAATTATACCGCTTTGTTTAGTTCCCAAAAGTGAGCCAGCACCACGTAGCTCCATGTCCCTCATTGCAATCTGATAGCCACTTCCTAAAGATTCATATTCAATGAGCGACTCCAATCTCTTTCGTGCTACATCATTCAATTTAGGGGGAATTATTAAATATGCATAGGCTCTGCGATTACTTCTGCCAACTCGTCCTCGCATTTGATACAATTGAGCAAGACCAAACATATCAGTACGATTTATTATCATTGTATTTGCATTTGGAATGTCAATGCCAGATTCTATGATTGTTGTTGCAATAAGAACATCAAACTTGTGATGTGCAAAATCGAGTGTAATCTTTTCCAATTGTTTTTCTGGTAACTGTCCATGACCTATCTCAAAACTTACATGCGGAAGAAGTTCTTGAAGTTCTGCTGCAATACTCTCAATTGTCTGCACTCGGTTATGCACAAAGAATACTTGTCCGCCCCTATCCACTTCTCTGTTGATAGCATCTTTAATAATGTTTTCATCGTATGGAACAACAACTGTTCTTATGGGTAATCTTGCTTTGGGTGATGTACGAATGAGCGAGAGTTCTTTAAGTTTAGATAATGCCATATACATTGTACGTGGGATTGGAGTAGCACTCATGTAGAGCGTATCTACGTTGGTTTTAATTTGTCGCAATTTGTCTTTATGTCGTACTCCAAAACGATGTTCTTCATCAATTATTAAGAGTCCAAGTTTTTTGTATTTTATATCTTTAGAAAGAAGCCGGTGTGTTCCAATTGCGATATCAACTTCTCCGGTTATCAGCTTAGCCAGATCCTTATTAATATTTGCCTTAGACCGGAACCGACTGAACATTGCGATCCTAACTGGATATTGGGCAAGTCTTTCTCGGAAAACAAGATAATGCTGTTCAGCAAGCAGAGTTGTTGGAACTAAAATGGCAACTTGATATCCGCTATTCACGGCTTTAAATGCTGCTCGAATTGCAACTTCAGTTTTCCCAAATCCCACATCACCACATAACAAGCGTTCCATTGGAGTATTCTCTTCCATATCTGCTTTAATTTCTTCGGTCGCAGTTTTCTGGTCAGGAGTGTCTTCGTAGATGAAGGATTCCTCCATCTCAGTTTGCCATGCAGAATCAGGTTCGAAAGCAATACCCTTTTTCACTTTTCGTTCAGCATATAATTTAATCAAATCTTCTGCAATAAGCTCGATCTGTTTCTGAGCCCGGGATTTCATGTTTTCCCATTTCTTACTGCCGAGTTTGTGTATCGTTGGCGTTATCCCTTCTTCCGAAACAAATTTAGAAACCATAGAAAGCTGAAAGGTTGGAACATAAACTACGTCATTTCCAGAATAACGCAAAGTAAGGGTTTCGATTGTGTTTCCCTCGATACTCAACTTTTTCAATCCGGCATAAATTCCAATTCCATGATCAATATGAACAATGTAATCACCTGGCTTAAGTGCATCGTAATCAACCAGCGCTTCTTCTTTAGAAAACCTATTTTTATGCCGTTTCCGCTTATATCTGCTAAAAATTTCATGATCAGTATATATTGCAATTTTTGCATCCGTTAGATGAAGTCCAGCTTGTAAAACACCAATTGTGAAATCAATTTGTTCATCAAATTGCGGTAACAGATCTCTCATCCGTTTACTCTGACTTTTATTATCAGATTGGATGATTATTCTATATCCATCCTCTAATTTCTCTTTGAGTTCACTCTCAAATATTTCTAGGTTTCCTTGCAGATTTGTTTGGGAAACTATCGGAGCTTTATATTTACCAATGATCTCTTTAAATTCTTGATAAGTAGCAGAAAGGAAATAATTTGGATATTTTTTTAAAACTTTATTAATAAAACGTTTATTGGCAAAAAGAGCATCTGGCTCAGGAATAATCCGATTTTTAAATCTTGCTTTAATTTTCTGATATAGATCTGTAGTCTCTTCAAAGATCTCTTTAACATAAGAATTTACATATTGAAACTCATCCCAGAAAATTATGCAGTTATCAGGCATAAAATATTCTATAAAAGTTTCAATTTTTGGAATCAACATCGAAACATCGAGTTCTATTCCATCATAAAACCCATTATCATGAATTTTTTCCCACATTTTATCAGTTGTATCTATATCGTGCAAAGAAAATTCACGTGAAGGGATTAGCGTAACCTTGTTCAGCTCTTCACCAGTTGAACGCTGAGAATTTACAGAAAATACCCTTATCGATTCAATTATATCACCAAAAAATTCGATTCGAACAGGACGATGTGAGTTTGGACTGAACACATCAATAATACCACCACGACGAGATAATTCACCGACTTTAGAAACCTGAAACTGAGTCTCATATCCCATTCCAACAAGATTAGAAATTAATACATCCGGGTCATATTCCTCATTAACGGAAAGCCTGATTATATTTTGTTGAAAAATCGAGGAAGAGGTTATTTTACGTAATAACGAGCGAATAGAAACACTGAAAATTCCCGGCTCTGAAGATACCGCAGCTGTAAGTGTTTCAATTCTTTGGCCTCTTAACATATAGTGTGGTGAACGCTGTTCGTAAGGTAAAACTTCGTAATCTGGCAAGAAATGAGCGCGGTCTCTTCCAACTAGAAGATCGAGATCCTCTAAGTAATCTTCTGCAACTTTATCATCAGCTGTTATGAAGATTATATTCTTTCCGGTTTGTTCAAACACACGTGACAAAAGTATTGATTTCGCAGAGCGATTTATATTGTAAAATAATCCTTTTGTTTTATTCTCAGCAATTTTGGAATCGAATTTTTTTATAAACTCCGATCGATCTATCAGAGAGCTAATTTTAGTGTAAAAAGTACTCATAAACTGCAATTTGAAAATGGTGTGGATAACGTCAAGAATAATGATGGAGTAGCTATTACTACAACTTATATCTTCCCTTTTTCATTGACACTCAAAAC
>CAXCCM010000043.1:0-11730 GCA_963981005.1 uncultured bacterium
TAATAATTGAATTGACAATGTTTTAAATAATAGGTGTTTAGTTTTTTATGAATAATAAAAAAGAAATAATGAAGGTCACGATTTGGGGATTAATGCTGAATGTATTTATCTCAATTCTCAAGTTTGTTTTGGGGTTTTTAGGGAACAGTCAGGCAGTTGTTGCAGATGCTGCTCACAGTTTCTCTGATACTTCCACAGATCTGGTAATTTTACTCGGTGTAAAATACTGGACTGCACCACCGGATGATAATCATCCTTATGGTCACCAGAAAATCGAATCGTTTATTACTATTATAATTGGTATAATTTTACTAGCTGCAGCTGGTGGGATCGGCTATCATGCAATTGCAACTATAGATCATGAGCGTACAGAACAGCTAAAACTTTTTACAATAATTGGTCCTATAATATCAATTATCTTTAAGGAATTATTATTCCGCAAAACATATAAAGTAGGAGTTATAACAAACTCATCTTCTGTCAAGGCAAATGCATGGCATCACAGAACAGATGCATTATCATCAATACCTGTATTATTGGCTCTTGTAGCTTCACTTATAAATCCTAAATTAATAATATTAGATCATATCGGAGCTATTGTTGTTGCTGCTTTTATTATCAAGCTGGCTGTTAAGATAATTTATGAGAATATAAGTGAATTAGTAGATACAGGCATCTCAGAAAAAGAATATCAGCAAATTTCTGATGTGATTGCAAAAATTGAATGTGTGAAAGGATTTCATAAAGTACGAAGTCGTAAACTTGGAAGCTCAATTTACCTGGATCTGCATTTAGAAGTAGATGGAGATCTCTCTGTTTCTAAAGGTCATGATGTTACTGAAGATGTGCAGAAAGCACTCATTAGCAGTAATTCAAAAATAATAGACGTAATGGTTCATTTGGAACCGGAAAAGAATAACTAAACCTGATATTTAAAAAAAGTAAGGGCTTGCCGTGACAAGCCCTTACTTTTTATGTATCTTGTAATCTATATGAAGAACTATTTCTTTTGAATTTCTGGAAATTGCAATTTCATAACAACCGGTCGGTGATCTGTAATATATTTGTAGCGCGTATCTCCACCACCTTCCATAAATTTATCTATAGTAATCACTTTCACAATTGAATCAGCATTTTCGTACTCATCATAAAGTTCGTTGGAGATTAGAATGTGATCGATATGCCCACGATATTTCCAATATGGATAACTCCAATCGGCACTGTCATTTTTTGCTATTTCCAGATCCACAAATTTATATTCATCCGGTTTATCTAGAAAAGTTGTAAACACATTTTCCGGTGCCGCATCTGTTAATTTATCGTTCAGATCTCCCAATAATATCACATTCTTCTCGGAATGTTCATTAATTATATATTCATCTAATTTTATAGCAGCATTCCGTCGGCGAACTTCATTTTTGGTTCCGGGCATTGCTTTAAAATGATTATTAATAATTACAATTTCTTGTTCGTTGAAAGTAAATTCCATTACTAATGGACTACGTGGAAATGGTTTAAAATCACCATAAAATACTTCATAAACTTTATCCACACCTATCAGATTAGTTTTATATATGAATGCCAATTCCTGCTTCCATTTATTTCTATTAGCTCTGTATCCGCTCCAGTTATGCTTATCTAAATCATTAAGTTGTTTTATCAAACAGAAAAATGCAGAATCACTCTCCATCTCTTGTAAGCCAATAATATCTGCATCAATAGCATTAATCACATTAGCTGCGTAATCAATTGTAAATTCACTTTTAGGAAAATTCTGAATATTCCAGGTCATGATTTCTAGAGTTTGTTCTTCACCAATTGTTAATTTATCGTATTCAATTTTAGGAAGCTCTTCTGCCCAAAGAACAACAGTAAACAAAATACACAAAGCAATAATAATTTTTTTCATATTTTTCTCCTATTTCATCAAGATCATTTTATTCACTGGGGAATTCTCAATATTCAACTTATAAAAGTATATTCCACTGGAAACTGGTTGATCATTAAAATCGGTTCCATTCCATGTAATTGAATTCGATTCTCCTTCAACACCACTCAGAATGACATCGAATTCCCGTACTCTCTGTCCCTTCAAATTGTATATTTCTATTTTTGCATTTTCGCTTAGATCCGTGGCTTCAAAACTGATAGTGGTGGTTGGATTAAATGGATTTGGATAATTTGTTAACTGGATAGTAGAAGTAGGTAAATTATTTTCTTCAGCTTCTACATAGTACATAAAATCAAGAGAATTATTCAGATTTAATCTACCCCCCGTAACCGTCATCCCCTCCAAATCTGGTAATAGATCAACACCATCTAAGATGTACTGTTTTACTTCTAAACATTTCACAGCCAGGCTATCTTTATATTCCAATAAAAATTCTTCTGATGCCCCAGAGAACATCATAGCCACCGCGCCTGCCACGTGAGGAGTTGCCATAGAGGTACCTGTTTTAAATGAATAGCCATTATTATAATTTGTAGAATAAACGCTGCTTCCCGGTGCTCCCAGATCTATTGTTTCTAAGCCATATGCAGCCATGCTATGTTTCAAATCGTATTTTGTTGTATTGGTTACTGTAATTAAATAATCGCTGTCACAAGCTGTAGGCATATCTCCAACAACATCTACATTTGTATGAATATTCATTGTAGCGGCAGCACTTAAAACACCGGCAACTCCTAATGAATCATACATTGCACTCCACAAAGGGTAATTAGCCGGATTGCCGTAATCAACTCCGAAAGAGGCATTTGTAGAGATAACAAAAGCTCCAAATTCCCCATCTGTTTCATTATATTTCTTACGCATCTCCAACACATATCCATACGCTTCTACAACTATAGATTCCACCGGAGAATCACCTGCAATCGGCATTATCTTTGCGTTCCAATTAACACCAGCAACACCAATTTCATTATTCCCAATTGCACCCGCTATCCCAGAAACATGCGTTCCATGGCTATCCGTTGGCACATTCCCAGAATGATTATAAGCATTCCAACCATCATAATCATCCACATATCCATTGTTATCATCATCTACACCATTATTAGGAATTTCATGCACGTTCTTGAAGAGATTCAAATCTTCATGTGTAAGATCACAACCACCGTCAACTACCGCTATAACCAGAGTATCACCCAGCACAGTAACTCCACCTTCGGTTATCTCCCAGGCATCTGTAGCATCAATATCTGCATCCTCCACTCCAATACCGCCGTTATTATACATATTCCATTGCAACTCAAAAGATTCATCATTTGGGAAGATCTCCCGCTTTGAAGTATAATGATTGAACTGAGCATTTTGAACCGAAACATGATCTAGAATTTGTTGTTTTATTTTGGAATCGCTAGTCTTCCCGGGCTCAAAACCAAATAACCAGATGTTCATTCGCATAGAGAGAACTCTGATCTTATGTAAATTTATTGTCCTCAGCTCTGATTCAAGTTCTCCAATTGTATTTTCATCATAATTAGAGAGCTGGATCATGATCTGTCCTGGCACATAAGCGGTTTCCGCTGTTATTGTGGTTATCCAAAATACTGCAATAATAAGAATTAAAATAAGGTTTTTCATAAAGCCTCCTGAATATAAGTTTATTAAAGGACGATTACACTCAATCGTCCGCGTTTTTAGAATGCAAGTTTTAAGCCAACCGGACGATGATCTGAAACACGATCATCAAATTCACTCCATCCGCCATCCAGAATATCATCAACACATAAAGTCTGCACATCAGAATCCTCTAAAATAAATTCATCAAAAAGTTCATTTGTAATTAAAATATGATCAAGATGACTTGGCCAACTTGGATATGACCAGTACACAGATGAACCTTCTGCAATTTCCATATCTGAAAAAGAATACTCCATCGGTTCATTTATGAATGACCAAAAAACATTTAACCTTTCCGATTCTGTTATATCATCATTCAGATCACCTAACAAAATCACTTCATTATCTGGAAAATTATCTGAGATGTAGATATCTAATTTCTGGCATGCATCAAGCCTACGTGCTTCATTATCCGCACCTCCACCGGCTTTCAAGTGATTATTTATTAATCCTATATCATTCCCGCTATACGCAAATTCCATAACCAGTGGATCCCGCGGGAAAGCATACCAATCATCAGTGTAGATTTCATAAATACTATTAACTTGAATCAGATTACTCTTGTAAATATAAGCAAGATTCACAGAATAACTTGCTGATGATGCTCGATGACCTTCCCATATATTTATTGGATCATTGTTATTTAGAATCTCAATAATATCTTCAAAATATGAACTGCTTTCTATCTCCTGTAGGGCATAAATATCAGCATTCACTCCACGCATTATATCAGCTGCATATTCCACAGTTGTAGCCAGATCTTTTGGAAAATGCTCGATGTTCCAAGTTACAACTTCCAAAGTAGATTCCGTTGAAAAATTTAAACTCTGAAATCCCGGTTTAACAAAAACACTTACCTCATCACTCCATTCACTCTGATTATCTGCATAAAGTGTCGCAACTTGATAATAGTATATAGTTTCAACCTCAACGTTAACATCGGTAAATTCATAAATTCCTGCATCAACTGTATCAATAATGGTATAAGTGCTACCTTCTGTTTTTCTTTGGATTACAAAGCCAATTTCATCTGCATTATCGTAATTCCAACTAAGAGATACCTCCTGAATGTAATTACATTCTGCATCCAGGTCGGTTGGTCTATCAAGATTTGTGTTCGGTTCTGTGGTTGTTCCACAATATGTAAGCAGAAATGCCAATAAAAGAATGCTGATTATTTGTTTCATTTGTTATCTAATTCCTCGATCAACTTTACAGCAACCGAAAGATCTCTAACTACAAAATCCGGTTTATAAATTGTCTCATTTCTTTTTTGCAAAAATTCATTTTCCCCGCCGCCAGAGCGAATAAAAATTGTTTTTAATCCTGCGTTTTTGCCAAAGCCAATATCAGAATATCTATCTCCGATCATGAACGAACCTTTTGTGTCAAAATCATACTTCTCTTTTGCTTTTTGGAACATCCCGATGCCTGGTTTTCTATCTTCATGATCTATGTTGAACGGCTCTATAATTCCTTTAATATGAAACGGAGAATAAAATATATCATCCACTATTGCATTGCCTTCTGCCAGATCACTAATTAATTTAGCGTTGATCTTATCTACATCAGTTATTTGGAAATATCCATAAGCAACTCCGGCTTGATTTGTAACCACAAAGACCAGATATCCCATTTTATTTAGTTTATAAATCGCTTCAGTTGCAAAAGAATATAGATGTAGATCTTCAGGTTTATTTATATATCCAAATTCGTCGGCATTTATTGTACCGTCACGATCTAGGAAAACAGCTTTTTTCATATTATCTCCACATTCCGCAATTACACCTTTCTTAAAGACGGAGCTTTGAGTTACTACTAATTATGGTCTGATGTACTGAATTTAAGCGCATCATCTAATTTTAGATCAAACAACTTGAATTGATAATTCCAATAATCACCCTGCTTTGTATATTTAAATGTCATCTTCCAACAATGAAGATCTCGTGTTATCAAAAAATTGAATGATACTAATTCATCTGCCTGCAGATCTATATAGTTATAATAAGAAATTGCCCAATTTTTAGTTATACGAGCCGATATGGACATTCGCAAACTACTATTGTAATCATCAATTGCATATTGTGCTTTGTTCAAACTATAAATATGTGACACTGTAAATGCCCAGCTTTTCTCTTCTCTATCCAACTCATCTAATTCTTCTAATGAAGTTATGGTTTGTTCTTCGTCTGTATCAATTGAATCATTACTAAAAAAATCACCCGTAGCAAAATCATTTTTTGCAAGTGGGAAGTAATCTACATAACCTGCATCACCAGACACTTTAAGAACAGAAGTAAGATTAAAGTCCCAGTTCTTCACACCAAGATCCCATTCATTAGGATTCCAACTATTTATACCAAGATCGTAAGTGGCCTGTGAAAAACTTCCCTTTGGTTTTGTAGAGATATCCATCAAACCAAAAGCAATACTATTTGGTTTTAATTGTATTGAGTGTGATATATCACTGAATCCATTATCCTGTTCATAATCATAATTTATACTGGAAGAGATACTGAAGAAGTCATTGATCTTACGTTCTTTAGTGTTCGATGTAGCTGCAAGTTTAAGCTGCCATTTATTTCCAAGAGAAAAACTTACTCTCCTACTTTTTACAGCAGAGCTTACACCAATTCCACCAAAACTGTAAAATCTATCATTTTCAGAAAAATCGGGACGATATGTAAAACTTAATCTGGGTGTTATTATATGACGAATAGCTGAAACATAAAATCCCGGCAATGCTCTCATTCCATAAAGGTTAAACGATAATATAGAGTTGGAATTGTAATCCATACCGCGCACAAATTTTACATTATTTTTATCTCTATCGAACCAAGCTTCATTGCCAGAGACAGATTGTGTTAAATTCAGCCAACCCTTAAATTTATAGGAATAACTCAAGCTAGCTGTATGCTTAACTCCGGCATTATGCTGATTTCCTGTTGCATAAGTTGTGTCAGGACCCAGTGTGTCATCATAAAGCACATCCCACATTGTTGCAGTTGAATCATTTATGTCGCCTTCATGAGTTGCCTTGATCTTATATGAATAAGAAAAGTCCTCCCACCAAGCATCGTCGGGAATCTCATCTACTTCATCAACGAAAATTTCGTAGATAGGTCTGGAAGGTAATGTGTAAGAAATACTGGGTAGAGTTATGTCTTTTGACATGTTCTCCAGATCATCAACATAATTTGCAGAAATGTATAAGGTACTGTTAAAAAGAGGTCTCCTAAATGACATTGAAGAAGTAATTTTTTCTGCCAATCGCTCATCCAGGATGTCACTTCCTTCCCATACTTTCTTACTGCTCACAAAATTCAAGTTCATATCAAAAGTAGTCTTATTTCCAAAATCATGATGATGTCGGTTTTTTATATTCCATTCATATTGAGATATCTGAGGACCTTCAATCTTCTTTTGCAAAATGGCGTTAAAAAAACCATCGTGAATATATCTTTGTTTATATTTGGAACGGAAACCCAGCTCCCATCCTGTTAACTCGTAATAGTCTAGCGCCAATGTAATATCGGCATGATTTTTATACGCAAAATAATATGCAATATTTTCTAAATATTTACCTTTTGTTTTATTCCAACCCGGAGATGGAACCAATATACCAGATTGCCTGCCGCGTTTAAGTGTGAACGTTCCAAACGGGAAACCAAAAACGGGAAAATGGTTTACGTAAAAAACAACAGGTCTTGCTACAAATTTGTCATCCCGATAAAAGCGAAGCTCTTTTGCCTGAATATAAAAATGGGGATGCAAGGCATCACAAGTTGTAAAAACTCCCTCGTCTACATCGTAAGTATCATCATCAATTTTTCTTATCTCGGTACCATAATAATAGCCTTTATCAAACTTGCTGGCTCCACTGATAACGAGTCCCCACTTGGTTTGAAGATCATATGAAATATTTTCCCCAAGCATATTTTGAGAGCCATCTTGCAAGTATGATTTCCCTCTAGTATATGCCTGTTCCTTCTTTAAATCAATTGCTATTGTATCGGCATTTATTATAGAAGTGTGGTAAGTTACCGAGGTATTCCCACTAAGTTGGATGATCTCTTTTTCAACATCATAATTCACGCTGTCTGCAACATAAGAGAGTGAATCGGATTGAAGGCTGTCTGTAACCTCTAATGAATCTGCAAATAAAGAATCAGCTGCTGGAAATTTTTCTCCTTCATAAACTTCCTGCGTCCATAAAAATACAGTAACCGCTATAAATATCGCGGTTAAGATTATTATTGCTTTTTCTTTAATATCAGATCTTTTCATAGCTGGCATTATTCTTGGCACAATAAATGTGTCAAGTATGGTATGCTCCTGTATTTAATGGCTCATTGGGGCTGAACGATGCACAATAAATATTTTGACACAATAGAAATAGAAAAATTTGTTTCTTGCCAGTATTTGAATTAAAAAAGGAGAAACAAGTTAAATGGATCAGTTAGTATTTATTGGATTATTTATTTTTCTATTTTCTGCCATATTGCAGGGGCTTACAGGTTTTGGATTTTCAATACTTGCAGTGCCTTTAATTACACTATTTATTTCACCAAAAATTGCAGTTCCAATTCTACTGATCTATTCAATGATAATAAATATTGTTGTTCTTTATTCTGCCAGAAAATCAGTTGATGTTAAAAAGATCTGGATATTGCTTGTTGCAGGAATAATTACAATGCCACTAGGCACACATCTGCTTGTTATCATGAATGAGAATCTATTAAAAATATTTATTGGCTCAATGATATTAATTTTTGGAATTCTTCTGCTTATTGGTTTTCGAAAGCAGTTTAAGAATGAAAAAATCGCCATGATTCCGGTAGGAATGCTCAGCGGAATTTTGGGTGGCAGTATCTCGGTAAGTGGTCCTCCTATCATCTTGTTTTTATCTAATCAGAATGTAGATAAAAATACATTTAGAGGGAATCTGGCAGCTTATTTTTTTATATTAAATATATTCACAATTCCTGTTTACTATTGGAACGGACTCCTCACAAAAACCGTTTGGAATTATTCATTAACTTTTCTTCCCGGACTTCTAATTGGTGTTTTAGTAGGAAACATTCTGTCACATAAAATAACTGATGATCATTTTAAAAAAATAATCCTGATCCTACTTATATTCATGGGTGCTCTTTCAATAATTTCCGGGCTTAAATAAATCACTCATATTTTAGTGTTTTTGCAGGATTTAGATTAGCAGTTTTGTAAGTTTGCACACTAATTGTTAACAATGATATTATAAGTGTAATAACTCCAGCTAAAGCAAAAACCCAAATACTTAAACTTGTTCGATATGCAAAATCCTGAAGCCATTTATTCATGATATAGTAACCAATTGGAATTGCAATTATATTTGAAATAATTACCCATTTTGTAAAATCTTTTGTTAAAAGTTGCATAATTTTGGAAGTCGAAGCGCCCATAACTTTTCTAACTCCAATTTCTTTTACACGTTGCTCTCCTAAGAAAGTTGCAAGCCCGTAAATTCCAAGACACGCAATAAATACAATTAATATCGAGAAGAAGATAAATAATTTTCCCATTTTTTCATCAGCGTTGTACAGTTTATCATAATCTTCGTCTAAAAAACTGTATTCAAAAGGTTCATTAGGAATCATCTCATTCCATTTATTCGTGATCGATGCCAATACTTCCGGAAGGTTTTCTTGTTTGTATTGCAGCACAAGAGTAGAATTATGCTGACCACCTATGAAAAGTACTACCGGAGAAATTTCTTCACGTAAAGATTTGAAATGAAAATCTTTTAGTATCCCAATAATTTTACTATTGTTTTCTGTATTTGGAATAAGCGGATAAGAGAGTTCTTTACCAACTGGATCCTCAATTCCTAACTGCTTAATTGCCGCCTCATTTATAATAATTCCACCATTTGCATCACTTTCGTTATCTGCAGAGAAATTTCTTCCATCTACCAGTTCCAGATCAAATAAAGGAATATAATCATAATCACAAGAAAGTGCACTAACCATCATTCCATCATCACTTTCTTCTGTAACAGCATTAACTATCATCGCCGAATTTGATCCGGGAGGAGCAAAACAAATGGTTGCCTCTTCTACTCCAGAAATTTGTAAAAGTTCATTTTTGAAGACTTCCATTTTTCCGGAATCGATAGGAAGTTGCATAACAAGTTTGTTTTCTTTATTAAATCCAAGATCAATATTGCGAACAAAACTAAGCTGTTTAAAAACAAAGATCGTAACAATTATTAAGCTTATCGCAATTGTGAATTGAATAATTACCATTATCTTTCGGAATACAGTTCTTGACCTTCCGGTAAATGCCTTGAAAGCATGGATAGGTTGGAAACGTGAAAGAAAAATTGCCGGATAGATGCCTGCTACTATTCCAACAAAAATAGAAAGAACCAATAGTAACATCAATGACAGAGGATGAAATAGATAGCTGACAGCCAATTCTTTGCCGATAAATTGGTTCAGTTGCGGATATAGTAAACTGAAGATCAGTAAACCTAGAATCATTGAAAACAGAGTAGTAAGTACAGATTCACTTAAGAATTGTTTTACTAGAAGTGAACGATTTGAACCGAAAACTTTGCGCATTCCAACTTCTTTTACTCTGTGGGTTGATCTGGCAGTAGATAGATTCATGAAATTAAGGCAAGCTATCAGCATTATTAGTGCGGCAATAATAGAAAATAAATAAACCTGCTTCACATCTCCCTTCGGCTCAAAATCATTATTAAATTTTGAGTGGAAATAAATATCATTGAATGGAGTTACAAAAAGCGAAATTATTGAAGCCATACCAGAATGAACATTATTCTCAATTAATTTTGGAAGCTTCTCTGTTATAGAATTTTCATCAAAGTTTTCATCTAACATTATATAAGTATGATCAACACCAAACTGTCCCCATTGGTCGCTGTATTGTTCCATGGGTTGCAGGCTAGAATAAGAAGCGATCATATCAAAATCCATCTGAGTATTTCCTGCTGGTTCCGCTAAGATACCTGTAACTTTGAAATCGAATTCATCACCCATAACAATAGATCTTCCAATAGGATATTCATTTCCAAAATATTTCTGCGCTATAGATTCTTTGATCAAAATAGAAAATGGTTCATTAAGTGCTGAAGATTTATCTCCACTTATTAGATCAAAAGAAAACAATTCAAAATAGGATGGTTCAGTATAAATAAAATTACTTTCCAAAAAATCATTCTCATTATAGCTGAAGGAAACATTTTCTCCTGCATTTCTAATTCTGGTCATGCTCTTCACTTCCGGGAATTCATTTTGCAAAGCCGGACCTAAAGGAGGCATTGCCGAAGCAAATGGAATTTTATTATCACCATGTGTTAAATTTACTCCCACTCGATATATATTGTCTCTATTCTCATGAAATCTTTCATAATTTATCTCATTGAAAACATACAATGAGATAAGAAGGCAACTTGCTAATCCAATAGCAAAACCAATAATATTGATAATTGAAAATGCTTTGTACTTAATAATGTTCCTAAAAGCGATTTTGAAATAATTTTTAAACATATCCTCTGCTTCCTTTGCAAATTTTATTTACTTCACTAACTTAATATTATTAATTCTGTTACATTAAATTTTGTAAATAATTTAATTGTCTTGCTGAAATTATAAAATTTTTATATTTTGTATTCAAAAGAAACCTTGGGAGGAATTAATGAGATCAATCAGACTTACTATTTTCATATTAATTATTTTTGCATTAACAGCTTGTGGGCCGGCAACTAAAACTGCAGTGATTCAAGAGCCAGAGAAGATTACACTGGATAGCCAAATGAATACACTAACAAATCAGATTATTTCCAGCTTCAATCAATCGAATGTAAAGAAAATTGCAGTTATCGAATTTGCAGACCTAGAAGGAAATGTTACACAATTAGGTAGGTTTATCGCCGAAGAATTGATCACACGAATTTTCACAACTGGTAAATTTGATGTAGTAGAAAGAAATCTACTGCAAAAAGTACTGGAAGAACAACAGCTTGGAATGACCGGATACATCGATCAGGAAACGGCTATCAGTCTTGGTCAAATTCTGGGTGTGGATGCAATAATCAC
>CAXCCM010000044.1:0-11254 GCA_963981005.1 uncultured bacterium
ACATAAGAGATGAGTTTGGGCAAAGAGAGTTTTCTGCTCAGATACATAGTTATGATTGGGATAGGCATGATAATCATCCTGATTGTCAGATTTCTGCAATGAATAACTGTCCTACACTTCCAATAAGGGATCTATCTGATTTGCATATGGATATGATAAACGCTTCTGAGCACATTACTATCCCGCAGAACACTATAGGTTCCAATTCTGAAGTTTTACTAAATGATTACTATTCTGTTAAATATTCTATTTATGACTTCTTATTTTATAATTGGGAAGGTGAACCATATCCTGTAAATAATACTGTTGATCTGCCTGGATATAGCGGAAATAAACAAAGACTTTATACTTATCATGATTGGAATGATTATGATGTTTTTGATCCTTTCTTTCATATAGAGATGGATGAACTACCCGGAAGTTATGAAGAGAACACAGAAAATTATGATTGGTTTTACGGCTATAACAGCCAGAATAATATGTTCGAAATGGATATGCTATTTGAAAACACACTTTCCTATTATTCTATCTGGGTAGATGCAATGACGGAAGTTCTTCCGAACGCTTTAGAACTTGATGATGGTAATCTTCCACCTGTACCCACTAATTTGCATGCTTCTTTTGCTGATCATACTAATATAACTGTTCAATGGAATCCTGTTTCTTCCTATGATTTTCACACTTATGAATTAATTTATTCTGATGAGCCAATAACACCTACAAATTACACTTTAATAAGCAGAATAGATGAAGATCTATTTGCCAGTTCGCTAACTAATGAGTTTTCATTTACATATATGGGAATTAACAATAATTACTTTTTCCAACTTCGTACTTCAGAAAAAAATGGTGATGTTTCAGATTACTCACCAGAGGTAGAGATCTTCACTGCTCCAGTAAGATATGATGAGATAAATGCGATAGGTCTTGATGAAAAAGTTAACCTGAACTGGATAGCTGCTGAGCAAGATGGGAATATGGGATTCAGCATCTACAGGAAACAACAGGGTGAAGAATTTACTCTTATAGATAGTTGGCATAACAATATCCTGCTTTCCGGATCACAAAATCCATATCAAGAATATTCCTACATTGATGATGGTCTGGCTAATGGCAGAGCTTATACTTATATAATCTCCTCCGAAAATGAGCAAGGTGACCAGTTCCCTTATGAGCAGCAATTAAATTGTTCACCATGTGATTATTATAATATTTTTGTTTCTAATATCACCCTTACAGATTCTGTAACATTTGCCAAAAATACTTTTGCATATAACGGACAAGATCCCGAATATGATATTGTAAAAAACATGACACTTCCTGAAGATTATGTTTTCGTTGCTTTTTATGAGAGTAATTGGATTCCGGGTGGAATGTACTTACAGCAGGAAGTTAAGGGAGATTTTGCTCCATTTGAAATTTATAGAACTTGGAACTTAAGAGTAAAAACAAATCAACTTAATGAGCCCCTTGAAATATTCGTAAATCCTGATTTTATTGGTAATAATGGCAATCTTTTCTTACAGAATCTGCAAACTGATCAATTCACAAATTTAGTAGATGGAAGCTATACTTTCTTTGCAGAGGATTCAATTTATTACGATTTTAAGTTATATTGGGGTAATCTACATCCATATGTTTCCTATGTACATTCACAAACTAAATTAAGCCAAGGTGGGGATGAAATGACCATCATTTCGCATTCTCATGTAACCCAACTACCTGAATTCTTTGACCTCTCTATTCAGAATGAAACTACCTCTATTACTATAGCTGACAATGTAAATAGGCTTGATGAAGAATATGTTTGGGAAATACCTGAAGAAGCAGAAATCGATGAAGCTAGAATTGTGATTCGGGCCCATGCTGTAGATGGACAGATCTATGAACAACTATCAACCTTCAACTATGGAATTATACCACTTGAATATACTCTTGAATACGCACAAGGCTGGCAATTAATAAACAATCCATGGAGTAGTGATGAGTTATTTTTAACTTCAGATGTATTCGGTACCGATTCTGAGCTATTAGAGTTTGATCAACATCTTGGTTTTGAAGATAGTGATGAATTTCAATTTGGAAATGGGTACTGGCTTAATGCTGATTCAGAGGGATCCTATACAAATTCAGGATCTATTATTACAGAAAACTATTATTACATCAATTTGCAATCAGGTTGGAATTTGATTCCAAATCCGCATCTATGTTCTTACAACCCACACAACCTCAGCTTCATAAATTCTGAAGGATCTAATTCATATAGAAATGCAATTTTAAATGAATTGATAGCTAACGCAATTTATGTTTATAGAAATAATAAATTTATGATTACTGATGTTATTAATTCACACGAAGCATTTTATCTATATGCCAATAATGAGAATTTCGATAATATGGAAATTAGATTTACTCCTTATACTCCCAATTATTACAACATCCCTGAAGCCGATTGGGAAGTTACAATTGCAGCCTCACAAACTGATACAGACGAGATTATTGTAGGTTGTGGTGAATTTGCTTCAGATAATTTTGATAACGAGTATGATCTACCTGAACCACCTGCAAAACCAGTTGAACATGGTATTACAATGTATATTCCAAAAGATTCACCGGCTGATTCGCTATTTCTTTATAATAATTTACATCGAGAAATTAAGGCTTCTCTGGAAACAGGAATCCCTGAAAGTAAGTTGTGGGATTTTATTCTACAAGTTCAAACTTTAGATGCAATTACACTTGAATTTGATATGTTAAGTTTGCCGGAAGGATATCATGCTGATATTCATATTGATGGGAATAATTGGAGTCAACTAACAAATGAAAATTATATTTACTCAATTATTCCTTCACAAATTGGAACACTAGAAGGCTATATTGAAATAAGTAATAGTACAGCATCTGCCAACAATATTATTTCTACGGCATACGATTTCATTAACTTCCCAAATCCCTTTAATCCATCAACTAAGATTAGGTTTAATGTTCCAACAGAAAGTGATGTAAATTTGACTATTTATAATATTAAAGGACAGCAAGTAAAAACCATATGCAATGAAGTTTTACCAATGGGAAATCATGAATATATATGGGAAGGAAATAATAATTCTAATAATGCAGTAGCTTCTGGTATTTATTTTGTAACCTTAAAAACTCAAATAGAGACAAAGGTTAGAAAAATATTATTATTGAAGTAAAATGAGATAAATGAATAATTACTAAATAACTCAACAAAAAAAACGCTCCGAAAAATTCGAAGCGTTAATATATTTTTGGTATTATTGTATTATTTAAGAAGAATCATCCTTTTAGTTTCTTCATGGTTATCGGTTTTCATTTTGTAAAGGTAGATTCCACTAGAAACAGGCTGATTATTATCATCCTTTCCATTCCAAACTATAGAGTGCTGCCCTTCGACTCCGCCAAGAATAACAGGGAAACTTTTCACTTTCTGACCTTTCAAATTGTAGATCTCCAGCGATGCAAACGAGGACGTTTGAGCTATTGTAAAAGAAATAGTTGTTGTTGGGTTAAAAGGATTAGGGTAATTCCCAATAAGTTTATTAGAAGTTATTGAAAGATCATCATCTGCGTCCGTTAAGTTCAGCGTCATAATAATTGGGATTATTAATTCTTCTTGTGAAGGATCATTACTTAATATTACTATCTCGGCAGAATATTGACCATTCTCAAGTCCGACAGGATCAAAGGAAACTAAGATCTCTTCTGCTCCACCGGGTTGAATTGACAAAAACTCTTGATCTATCCCCAACCATTGTGTTGAGTCGTCGATCATTAACTCACAATTCAATTCATAACCTCCGTTATTTGACAAAGTTATCATTTCATAGTGAGTATCATCAGATATCAGTGTTACATCTAAAAGAGATTGATCACATAGGATTGTCGGTGGAAGAACACATTCTGCGGATAATTGAATAACAAGTTCGGGTGTGTCCGGATCATTACTAGCAATCGTTAGTTCCCCAATATAATCTCCAATATCATCTATCATAAATTCAATTTCAACCATCTGTTGTTCAGAAGGATCCAATGCAATTTCGGTTAGATCACTATAAATAAATCCTTCACCGGAAATTGAAATATCACTTATAATAAGTGTATCTAACCCTGTATTGGAAATTTCTAATTCTATATTGTAAACAGTTTCTGGAAAGGTTATTCCAAAATCAAGTTCATCCTCTAGGACATAAATATTGGGTAATGGATCTCCCATTAAAAAGCTGAGATATTGCATCATTACATCTGCTTTAGTGTTACCAACAGATCCATCTGCCATAGCACCAAAAAAAGCTGAAGCACCAATTGTTCTATATGTTCCTGAGTCGTAAAAAACTCCTCTGGTTACGTTATCCTGTGAGTGTGAAAAAGGGGTACCTAAATCTGCTTCTAACTCATCAATACCGTAATCTGCATTAGAGCCATAAAGATAACCCATCGAAAATTCATTAAAGGTGATAGAACTATCAGCAATTATTGTTTCGATGCCAGAATATAAACTGCTTGGATTGGAATGATCTCCTAATCCAAAATAGGGACGTAATGCAGCATGTTCACCTGTACCCAATATTGCACTTTCTAAGTAAACTGCTTTCCCAGATTCTAAAAAGTCTATAATACTTTGCATATCATCAGATCCGACCGGATCTGGTGGAGTCCAGCCTCAACCACCACACCAAATACCAGCTGTTGCAAAAATAATATCATAACCAGTTAGGTCATCGGGTAACATTGAGTCTACAACTGCAATTATTCCATTTGCAGATAATGCAGTTTTAATTCCTGCTTCTAATCCAATATAAGACCACGGGTCTTCCGGATCTGATATCTCTGAACTATCATCTCTATCCCAGAGAAAAACATTCTGAGCTGATAACATTGATAAACATAAGATCATCAACACCAAAATAATATTTAGTTTCATATAAAACCTCATAATTTAATTTTTATTTAACACTATGCAATAAATGTACCAAAAACCTTTTCGATATGAACTTTTATCACAGTGAAATCTAATCTTAATTAATTAAAAAAGCCCCAGCAAGCTGGGGCATAATATTAAGTTTAATTACGATTTATCTATTAAAAATTGCACCCGGTATTATTTTAGAAGAATCATTTTTCTGGTTGAAGTGTAAGATGCTGTTTTCATCTTATAGAAATAGATCCCTGATGAAACTGATTTACCACTATCATCTTTCCCACTCCACACAACTTGATGATTTTCTGCTGGAAGATCAGTATTAATAAGTGTCTTCACTTTCTGACCCTTAATATTATAAACTTCAAGTTGCACATTTCCAGCTTCTTTTAACGAGAAAGAAATTGTAGTTATTGGATTAAAAGGATTTGGGAAATTTGCATGAAGTTTATTCTTAATTGTAAAAATTGTTTCATCATTACTACCAGATGTATTAGAATAATGAACATCATCAATATACCAACCTTCACCCGTCATTAAACCGGCACTTCCAAATACAAATCGTAGTTGTGCAATACCGGAATATGCAGAAAGGTCAAGAACAACCTCTTCCCAATCTATATCACCTGCAAATACAGGAGTTCCTTCTTCAAAAGGTGCAGTTGGAATATTCATTATTGTACACGGATAACCACCAATTGGCTCAACTTGTTCCCATTCTCCACCGTTTACAGAGATCTCTATAAGTCCTCCATCCCAAGTAATTGGACTGTCTGAACCTACATCCATCCAGTGATTGAATGCTATTTGTGCACCAGGGAAAACCTCAATTTCCGGCATAACTAGAGCAGCATGAATTAGGTTTGAATAATAAAGTTCGCCAATTCCTCCACATTTCATTGAATTGCTTCCATCTTCTGTATGATTTCTAAAATCATCTAAATGCCATTCATCTAAGTATTCATCAGTGAGTATCATATGTTCCCAACCAGCATCTCCACTTTCAAAATTGTAAGCTATAAATCCAATTGGTAATCTTAAAATGGATTGGAAAGTAAATTCGCTGCTGTCAATAACGTATACATTCATTTCAGAAAAATACTCTACTGGGCTATCGGCAGCAACATCTAGTATAAATGGAATTGTTGTGTTTTCAATGGCGTCAGGAGCAATTGAAGGAATAATATCTAACCCACTTACAGTTACATAATCATCTGTTGAGAATAATAGAGTTTGAGTTTCATAGGCGTAACCATTTCCAATATTATGAAAGCTCAAATATGCCTCTGCTTGTTCACCCGGATCGAGTATTTGATCTGAACCCGTTAGTACATTAAGATCAAAATTATAATACTCTAATATTGCTGCATTACAATTAAGTTCAAAACTACTTATCCAACTTATACTATTTGATGTAACTTCAATTTCAAATTCAATTATTGTATTATCTTCTATTAAGGGAAGCAACTCGATTGTGAATGCATCGGTAAAAGTCATAGTTGATGAAGCGGGAATTTGTCCTCCACTCATTGCATCATTAATAATAGTTACTTGATCTGAATCTGTAGTAAGAACTGCTGAAACTGAATTCCCAGTTGGTAGCATACCAATATTCTGTAAAGTTAGGTCAATTTGCAGAGTATCTAAAGATTGATAAGAATCATCTGCATGAACACCAAGTTCAATATAATCTACTTCATAATAGATAACATACATATCCGGAGAAATAATTGCAACGTCTGCAGAATAGCGATAATGATTTTGTTGTGTAACAGTAACCTTCATTGTGTTATCGGGAACTTGTTGTGGAATACCTATTGTCTGCATAGTTCCTGTAGCCAAAACCGATGCGATGATCCCACCATCTACAGAAAGACCTATTAAAGCACCTTCATCAGCTGTTATATCAAATGTTTCTAGCCCAGACATCAATTCATCAGCATGGCTAACAGTAAGTTGCTGTGGCATTTCTGAATGTACTGTAGAAAATGCACATCCATGATGATGGAACAAATTATATGTAACTGCTTTATTATTAGTATTATATGGCCATGAAGATTGTTGTAGAAAATATTTACCAGCAGCATTTGCAAACGCTGGTCTTATCCAATCCGACTCCGAAGGATCCCCACCATATTGTGGTAAAAAGTTCTTCCACAAATTATCATACATTCCCCAAACATAAGTGTCATTTACAAAAGAATAGGAAACTTCTGAGGCTGCGGTAATTCCGAGGGCGCCTTGCTCATGCCTATGAAAAAGTTCTGCCCAGGAATTTTGTGAAGCATTGTATTTACCTGTTAAACAGTTTATTGAAAACACGAAAACTAGGTCTTCATTATTAAGGCCATTCAAATTTCCAATATCATAATCTGGTTCTCCCCAGCCTGTAATACCACCGTGATCTCTGTGTTGTAGCATGAAAGCACCACTATTTATAGCATTATTCACATCTATGGCATTTCCACCTGACCAACCACCCAATGAGGATGGAGATGCAGGAATGTAGCCAAGTCCATTTGGACCAAACACATTAAGTACTGAATAAGTATTTGTAGCTGTAGACCAAGGATCGACATCAGGATTTCCATCATAAATAGCATTTATTCTAACCTGATCTTTCCCCAGTTCATTTTGCCAGAATCCACCTACAGTCTCTGAACAGATCTGGAACCAGCGCTCAGTTTGCCATCCTAATGCTGTTATAGGATGATCATAAAAATCTTGATTAGTTGTTGGATTTCTTTCATAATCTAAAACCTTGTTAATCATAATAGTAAGCTGATCTTCATTCTGTGCTGTCATTCGCGCTAGAATTACATCCGGCATACTATTGCCAGTTACATCAGCATAAATATTGTCGGAAACACAATAATTATTCCAAATTGGAGAAACTATTGAACTGCCAGCTGTTCCATAATCACCAATTAATAAAACTGCTGATGGTGGATTATCCCAAGTATTATAAGCATCATCAATATAGTTTTCTATCGCACTAACAGTATTACCACCAATTTCAGTAGTTGTAACCACACCGGTTCTTATACCTTGCTCATTTCTGAATATGCTCAGAGAATCTGCCCATTGTATAAAAATTGGATCATCCGGGGTAATAATAACATAATCATAATCATCTGTTCTACTTAAAGAAGTTGTGTGCTGTAAAGCTGGTAATGATTCATAATTCAAGAAAATATCACTTAGAAGATCCTCCCACCAGATGCTTCGTAATCTATCTTCACCAAATTTACTTGAACCACCTTTGAAGCTAATTTTAATTCTAAGATTTTTATAGATCATAAGCTCTTTTGTGATCGGGTTATATTGGAATGGTGTGATTCCAAGTATCGCTGCATCCACTCCTCTTATTTCTGTAATATCAGAAATAGCAACAGGATTTACAGGATAGAATGAATTTGTAGAATATACATCTTTATTCTTAAGATAAGTTAGAGGTCCTGTTTCGGTATCGAGGGGAATTCTTGGGGCAGGTGCGATATTAATATCTCTAATTATTTCAGTTTGCTTAGCCAAAATTTCTAACTCGATATTTGCATTATTTGGTAAAGCGAAGAATCGTCCAAAACCTGGAAGATCTGGCATTCCTTCATCATTTGGTAACAAAATTTCTGAGAGAGATGGTTTAATCATTTTAATGCCGTTTACTTCTACTTCTTCTAGTGCAATTTCATGTACAGAGTATTCCACTATTATCTCAGTTCTTGATGCTTCTATCAGATTCAAGCCTTCCTTATTCCAATTATCTTCAAATTGTATAATTGTAGAATTTAGAAAACTAATTATACTTACAACAGCTAAAATAAAAATCAATTTTTTCATAATCACCTCTTTTTTATTAAAAGCATTTATTTTTATTTGAGAGCAATCAGTCAATAAATATTGGAAAGTTATATTTGATAATATGTATTTGTGCTGTAACTTAGAATAGTTTTACGGGTCCTGTTTTCACATCTCTTACTGTTTTTATTCTAATGTTTTTCTTAAATTCTAACTTAAATTCTGTTCCCATTTTGCTTATGATTTCATATTCTCCATGTAACTGACAAGTAAGGAAATAAACTAGTTGTAAGCCAAATGAATCATGATCTTTTGGGTCTATCCCATCAGCAATACCAATCCCGTTATCTTTTACACTTAAATGATAATTATTATCTTTAGTACAATAGAATTTTATTTTTATTTCACCACTTCTTCCATTTGGAAATGCATGTAAGATAGAGTTAGAAATTAATTCCGTTAATATGAAACTGCATGGAATAATTAAATTTATATTCATTAATACATTTTCTATATTATTTTTTATTTTAATCAAATTTGGGTCAACATTTTTAGAATGCACCATATAAGAGACAATATTTGAAACATGTTCAGCAAAATTTATTTCTGTAACACTTTCTGATTTATACATAATTCTATAGGCAAGTGCCATTGAGTTGATACGATCAAAACTTCTTACAAATTGTTCAAGAGCTTTTTCATCTTTAATAAATCTGGTTTGAAGTTTCATTATACTTGAAATTGTTTGTATATTATTCCTAACTCTGTGCTGAAGCTCTTCTAATAATACTTCTTTTTCATCTAAAGCAGTTTTTATTCTCTCCCGGCTCACAATCCTCTCTGTAATATTATTCCAAATAACTAGAATTTTTTCTACTCTTGATCCATCTTTTACCGGTGAGAAATTTAGTTCATAAAGTTCATTGTTTTTCCCGCGAACCTCAATATCATTTATTGGTATTTTTTCAAAGACCTTATTCACAGATTCTGTTACATATCCTACAGAGCCTACATCTAGCAAATTATATATTGTATTACCTATTAGTTCTGTATCTTTAAAATTAGGGTCTCTTCTATTAGTATATAAGATAGATCCCTTATCATTAATCAAATAGATAAAAACTGGCAATGTTTCAACTAATGTTTTAAATTTTACTTCACTTCTATCAAGCAATTTCTCTGCTTTCATCCTCTCATTGATCTCTGTCATGATATCTTCATTTAGCTTCTCTAGTTCAACGGTTTTTTTGGAATATTTTTCTAATAATGTCTCCTCTAATTTTCTTTTATTTTCTTTTTCATTCTGTAATTCATTTCTTAGAAGAAATTCTTTTCGTTCTGTAAGTTCTATCTTATAGCTTATATACATTCCAATTATATTAACAATTATTAAAATGAAACTGTTCATGATAAAACTATCTTTAGGTGTGAAAATCAGAAAATACGATATTATCTCAAATAGTAGAAAAACGATCCACCCTGCAATAACAGACCATATAAAATTTAAACGAATAAAGGAATATCCGAATAATATTAGTAAGATCAATCCAAAATTGTAATAATAGCTTTTATAATGTGGGATAATAATAGTCATAATAAGAATTCCCGCACATGCAATGATAATGAATAGTGTGAGGGTTTGTTGATATGATTTTTTAAAATAAGTGGAGTAACTGAACATGTAAATAATAATTGATGAAGGTAAAAAGAAGGCAAATCTAATCATCCAAATTGAACTTTTTACTTGCGGAATGAGTTGAAGATCTAGTAACGCAAATATACTGTAACTAATTATAATGAGGCAAATTGCAAAACGTATCTGTTTAATAGATTTTAGGAAATAATATTTAGAAAATTCAGTTTCTAATGTTAATTTATCTTCATTGAATTTGAGAGTTATTGGATGTAGTTTTGTCTTATTATTGTTTTCATCATCTGTTGGAAAGAATAACCTGTAGAAATTTATAATTTTCCTCACAAATTTATTATTCATAATATCATTTACTTATTGAGCTTCTACAAATCTCTCTTCGTTTGCGTGATTAATTGTATTTAACAGGTCACAGTTACTAAAAGGTTTTGTAAAGTATGCATAAGCACCCATATCCATGATCTTCTTTTCTGTTCTATGATCTCCATATGCAGTTATTAATATTATTTTAACATCTTTATTATTTTGTCTTATCTCTCTTATTATCTCTAAACCATTTTTACCAGGCAAACGCAAATCGAGTACAATAAATTCTGGATGTGTTTTGTTATAGATTCTTAGTGCATCATAGCCATTGTAAACAGAAGATGTTTTATAGCCTGCATCTCTAAAAATATTTGATAATAAAAGATGCATATCAGCATTATCTTCAACTATTAATATTGTACGATCTTTATTCATTTAGCACCCACTCAATTTATATTTACTATTATTATTGCAAATACTGTGCCAAATAAGTTGAAGAACAAAAAAGGTTTTTTGATTTCACACAACTACAATTGATTGAATAAGTTAGTCTCTCA
>CAXCCM010000045.1:0-11240 GCA_963981005.1 uncultured bacterium
TGGGATGATACTGATAATAACGGAATATACGATTATCATGAAGGTGACAAACATCCCGAAATAGGTATTGGAAGAATTGTTTCGGATAACATGAATATGCTCTCTGAAACTGAGTCCGAATTAATTACTAATTATTTCCAAAAAAATCATCTCTATAGAACTGGGATCATCACAAGCCACGAAGCTTCTTTAGCTTATATCGATGATGATTGGAGCTATTGGGGGTCTGAATATCAGCAGGCAATGCAGCTTGCATATCCTTCTGTTGAACTTATTAATGATGATGAAGAGACTATTGCAATTGACTATAGAGACAATCGTTTGATAGCTGATTATGAATTTATTCAGGTTCATGTACATTCTGGTCCTAATGCGCACTATTTCTATTATAATGATGGAAATAATTATGAACTTGTTAACAACTATGAAATAGAAGGAATAAATCCAACTGCACATTTTTATAATCTTTTCTGTTGTTCCAATTCCAGATACACAACCGCAAATAATATGGGGGGAATGTATCTTTACGGAAGTGATCACGGGTTAGCAACAATAGGTTCAACTAAAACTGGAAGTATGCTTGGTTTTTCTGATTTCTATCAACCATTTTCTGAGGATCTAACAATTGGTGAATCACTGCGATTATGGTGGGAAGCTAATGTAGATACAGGGCCGGACTGGCGCTGGGAACGAGCTTGGTTTTATGGGATGATAGTTCAAGGGGATCCGTCGTTATTACGAGAATATGAGCAAGGTGATGTAGTTTGCATTCCGCAGGATTTCTCAACAATACAAGAAGGGATTGATGCAGCAAGCGATGGATTTATTATATTTGTTGATGATGGAATATATCCAGAGAATCTAACGATTAGTGGAAAAAATATTATCTTACAATCAATTAATGGTGCCGGAAATTGCATTATTGATGCTTTTTCAGATGACTCTGTTATAAATATCCAAGACTCAGATAATTCCGAAATTAGAGGATTTACAATTCAGAATGGTTCTGCGGCTTATGGTGGAGGAGGAATAAATATTAGTGGCTCTCCACTTATTGAGGATTGTATTATTTGGAATAATATAGCAACTAGAGGTGGTGGAATTTATGTTACTGGTAATCCAACTATTAGGAATAATATAATTCAAAATAATGCTGTTACGGTTGCCGGTGGTGGTATTGTTTCTTATAGTGGAGAAATGATTTTAGAGAATAATTTAATCACGCAAAATCATTCAGATATTTATGGTGGAGGTGTTCACATTGAAACTTCCGGATATGTAGAGATCACAAATAATCAATTATCTGAAAATACTTCTATGAGAGGATCTGCAATTTGTTTTCATGCAGAAAATGCCGGTGGTTTTATTAAGAACAACTTAGTAATAGAAAACAGTTCCCAATATCTGCATTCAGATTTTGGCCATGAGTTAGAAAGTATAGAAATAATAAACAACACTTTTGCAAATAATATTGTTGATAGTCTTGGAATTTATGTTTACAAAGCAGTTCTTATAAATAATATAATTTGGAATAATGCGGATCAAGAAATTACTATCGGTACTGGTGCAGATGTGGAAGTTAGATATTGTAATATTCAAGGCGGTTGGGAAGGTGAAGGTAACATCAATGTTTTACCACGTTTTGCGGGTCAAAGTTACGGAGATTACAGTATTACAGGATTTAGCCATTGTGTTGGTGCTGGAATAAGTGAAATCGAAATAAATGGAACCATATATTATGCACCAGAATTTGATATTGAGGGAACAATTCGTCCAGCTCCAGTTGGAACAAATCCTGATATTGGAGCTTATGAAAACTTGAATGGTGAACCCTATGTTTCTGCTGAAAACACTCAGTTGTTAGTTCCTGAATATAAATTACAGAATTATCCAAATCCTTTCAATCCATCAACTACGATCTCTTTTGAAAGTACAGATTCAAACGAGTATGCACGAATAGAAATTTATAATTTAAAGGGCCAAAAAGTGCGAAAATTCGATGTCATCCTGAACGGTGTCGAAGGAGAATCGAACTCCATAGAATGGAACGGAACCGACCTAAATAACAAACAAGTAGGTTCAGGCATTTACCTTTATAAATTAATTATCGACAAAAAAACTGTTGCTAGTAAAAAAATGTTGATGATCAAGTAATTAAGGTGATCTACGTTATTTCGGATATTGCTTGAAATTTGCTTTCTTGACGTCTAACAGATTATTATAAAAAATAGCTCAAATAAATAATAAGTACAATATGAATGAAATACAAAAAAAAGGAATAGTATGTTCATAGATTTTTCACGAATTAAAGTAGAATCTGGCAGAGGTGGAAGCGGATGCGTTAGCTTCCGCAGAGAAAAATTCGTTGCCAAGGGTGGCCCCGATGGCGGTGATGGTGGTAAAGGTGGAAGCATCTTGGCAATTGGAAATGAGAATATTAACACACTTATTGCATACAGATTTAACAAACTTTTTAAATCAGAAAGAGGACAACACGGTCAAGGAAGTGATAAAACTGGTGCTTGTGGAAAAGATAGATTTCTTGATCTTCCTTTGGGAACAGAGATATTTGATATAACCGATGGAAAGCGTGAAAAGATAGGTGAAGTACTAACTCATGATCAGAAGATTTTTCTTGCTGAAGGTGGAAATGGCGGGAGAGGAAACACAAGATTCAAAAGTGCTACAAATAAAGCACCAAGATATGCTAAACCTGGTGGTGATGGGCAATTTCGTGAGTTTGAGCTTGTTCTTAAATTAATGGCAGATGTTGGATTGGTAGGTTTTCCTAATGCTGGCAAATCAACATTGTTAAGTAAGGTTTCTTCAGCTCATCCAAAAGTTGCAGATTACGAATTTACAACTCTTGCTCCATCTTTAGGTGTTGTTAGAGTAGGTGATTTTGAATCTTTTGTAATGGCTGATATTCCAGGAATTATTGAGGGCGCACATGATGGAAAGGGTTTAGGAGATCAATTTCTAAAGCATATTCAAAGAACAAAGATTCTACTTTTTCTGATAGATATCGATTCACCAGATCCGTACAACGATTACCAAGTTTTAAAGAAAGAGTTACATCTTTACGACCCTTACCTTGATAAAAAACCACATCTCATAGCTCTAAGCAAAATGGATATCATTCCAGAAGATGATAAAGATGAACTATATACACTATTAAAAAATGAATTTGAAACTAAATTACATGAGAACATTATTTCAATATCCTCAGTTTCCGGAGAAAACTTAAAAACTCTTATTATTAGACTACACCAGATTTTAACAAACCTAGATAAAGAATAAAGTAAAAATGAAAATCCTGATAGTTCCCGATTCATTCAAGGGAAGTCTATCATCTAAACAAGCAGCAGATGCAATTGAAAAAGGAATTAATTATCCACAATTTGAAATAGAAAAAATTCCAATGGCTGATGGTGGAGAAGGAACTATTGAGTGTCTTATTGTATCTCTTAATGGATCTATATTGAGAGATTTTGTTACAGATCCGATAGGAAGAAAAGTACAAGCTGAATTTGGAATTCTACAAGACAACAAAACTGCAATTATTGAAATGGCAGCAGCCTCAGGACTGCTTCTTATTCCAAAAAAAAGAAGAAACCCGCTTTACACCACAACTTATGGCACTGGTGAACTTATAAGAAAAGTTATCGAACGGGGATATAAGAAGATAATTTTGGGTTTGGGTGGAAGCGCAACTACCGATTGTGGAGCTGGCGCATTGCATGCTTTAGGTGTGAAACTTTTAGATAGGAATGGAGGGAATATAAAATTTGGCGGATTATTTTTGAAAGATCTGCATAAAATTGAGATTTCAGATCAAAACAAATTTAGCGATATTGAAGTAACTTTTATGTGTGATGTGTCTAATAAATTATTAGGCTCAAAAGGATCTGCAGAACTATTTGCTCAACAAAAAGGTGCTTCGATAGATGATGTGCAAATTCTGGAAGATAATTTAGCACATTTTGCCCAAATTGTGAAGAAAGATACAGGAAATGATATCGCTGAATCTATAGGAAGTGGGGCGGCTGGAGGTTTGGCAGCAGGGCTTTCAATTTTGTTCAAATCTCAATTTGTTTCAGGTAGTGATTTTGTGATCAAAGCAACTAACTTAAGAACCAAAATTAGAAATGCAGACATAATAATTACTGGTGAAGGTGAGTTAAATTCTCAAACAAGATTTGGGAAAATTCCATATAAAATAGCAACAATTTCAAAAGAATATAATAAGCCGGTTATGGGTGTTTTTGGTAAGGTCACTAATGCTGCAAAAATTGAATATAAGAGGGAATTCAAACATATATCAGCATTATGTGATAACGGAATTTCCCAAGAAGAAGCTATGCAAAATGCCTACTCATTATTGACTTCAAAAGTAAAAGAAATATTTGAGAATAGCCGATTTAATGAATACATGGAGAGAAAATGAAACCAAGAATCTTTATAACAAGAATGTTGCCTGAGCTTGTAATGAAAAAGTTAAATAGTTATTTTGAAGTTACTGTAAATCCAAATGATAGGGCACTTACTAAAGATGAAATACTGAAAGGAATTTCTACTTGTGATATACTTTTATGTTTACTCACTGATACAATAGATTCAGAAATTATCTCACATAATCCAAATCTCATGGGAATATCAAATTATGCCGTTGGATATAATAATATCGATGTTACAAAAGCAACTGAACTCAAAATTCCCGTTACAAATACACCAGGAGTTCTTACTGAAACCACAGCTGATCTAGCTTGGGCACTAATGATGTCAATTGCTCGAAGGATATCTGAGTCTGATAGATTTGTAAGAGATGGGAAATTTGTAGATTGGGAACCTGAATTAATGCTTGGAAGCGATATAAATGGTAAAACACTAGGAATAATTGGAGCTGGAAGAATTGGTATTGCTGTAGCAAAACGTGCAGTCGGTTTTAATATGAATATTTTATATTCAGATACGAATAGGAATATAGAAAATCATTGTAATGCTACACAAGTAGATTTGAAAAACTTACTCAATAATTCTGATTTCATTACTTTACATGTTCCTCTTTTAGAATCTACAAGGCATTTAATTGATGAGAAAGAACTTCAGCAGATGAAGAAGACCGCTTTTCTTATAAATACAAGTCGTGGAGCTGTTATTAATGAGAAAGTACTTCATAAAGCTCTAGAAGAAAACTGGATAGCAGGTGCTGGACTTGATGTTTATGAGAATGAACCAATAATAACTAAGGGATTAATGAATTGTGATAATGTAATTCTTACACCGCACATTGGTAGTGGTTCAATTGAAACAAGAACTAAAATGGGATATATCGCAGTAGAAAATGCAATTGCAATTATTAATAATAAAGAACCATTACACATTGTAAATAGAGAAGTTTATGGTAGATAATTTAGATAAGATAAAAGCTTGGGTCAAGTTACTTTCAGCTCCCGAGATCTGGCATGCAACAGCAATTAAACTTGCAAATACTCTTGGAGAGCCAATTAATTATATTAACGACATTTCAGAATTAAACGGAATTGAATTTATCTCTGAAGTAGCAAAGGAACATCTAATAAATTTAGAAGAACCAGATAATTGGAAAAATATTTGCGATCTCATTGAGCAATATAGCATAAATTTTGTTTCAATTTTAGATGATGAATATCCTGATCCATTAAAAAATATTTTCGACCCTCCACCTTTCCTGTTTTATCGAGGTATAATAAAAAAAGATGATTTCCGACGTGCAATTGGTGTAGTTGGCACTAGAAAAGCTAGTAATTATGGGAAGCTGATGACCAAGAAAATCGTTCAAGAACTTAGTGGATCTGGGTTTACGATTGTAAGTGGATTAGCTTATGGAATCGATACGATATCACATTTGACAGCTTTAGATAGTGGAACCAGAACTTATGCTGTAATGGGAACAGGAGTCGACCAGATCTATCCACCTAGAAATAGAGAGTTGGCAGAAAGAATTTTAGAAAACGGTGTCTTGCTCTCTGAATATATTCCAGGAAGTAAGGCTGAAAAATGGAATTTCCCAACCAGAAACAGGATAATTAGCGGTCTATCTTTAGGAAGTTTAGTGATTGAAGGAAATAAAAGAAGTGGGGCACTACTCACAGCAAAATTCGCAATGGACCAAAACCGAGAGGTATTTGCCTTACCTGGTGATATAAACCGTCCGCAAGCGGAAGGACCTAACTACCTAATCAAGTTAGGAGCAAAGATCGTTACAAAAGCAGCGGATATTTTTGAAGAATTTGAACTTGTAGTGGATCAACAACAAAGTTTTTTCCCGAAACTAAACGAAAAAGAAGAACAAATATATCAAATTTTACTACAAAATAAACCGGAAATTCATTTTGATAAATTAATTATTGAAACTGGTTTTACTGTTGGTGAATTATCTACTATCTTGCTTTCACTTGAGCTGAAGAATATTGTAAAAAAAGTTCCGGGCAATAAGATAGCTCCGTTATATTGATAAAAAAATCCGTGTATTTTATGGAATACACGGATTTAAATAGATCAAACTTCTTTCTAATTTCTTATTTTCTTATTAGTTTTCTCATTGTGTTTATTAATATGAATATATCTTTTATTTGCAGAATCTGCAAACTTATGAATAACATTTTTTAGATCAGAAATATCCCAGATCTTTTTAAATTCAAGATTATTGGTTAATCTATCACTCAATATATATAGCTCCCTTATTTCAGGATTAAATTTTATATCATCTGCATCAATATTCAGTTGGCTTTCCTCAAAAATCTGATTTAAGAAGTTAATAATCGTAAAGGCAAAGTGATTTCTAAGATCAACGATATTTTCCGCATTATTAATTTTGTCTCTAAACTTATGGACACACTCATTTCCCAGGGTATTAAATGAAATTTGATTTCCCATACTTCCTCCTTGATTTTACTAATAGATTTGTTTATTCTTTAATTTATTTTGCTTAAAACTCATAGGTTATTTTTTAGAATATACTGGTTTTGTGTCAATAAATGATTTTGATTAGTAAGTTATTATTACCTGGGATATTTATGCATATTTCTTACGCAACATACTCTACTTGACATCATAGTGATGGTATAGATTTCTTTCATTCAAAGAGGGAATAATGAAAAAGAGAAAAACAAAAATAATAAGAAATTATTTAATGCATCCAGCCGGTTCTGTTTTAATTGAAACAGGCGATACAAAGGTAATTTGTACAGCAACAGTAGAAAAAGGTGTTCCATCATTCCTGCGTGATGCTGAGCCTAAACAAGGATGGTTAACTGCAGAATATAGTATGCTTCCAGGTGCTCCAAATTCTAGATTTCGTAGAGAAACAAAGGGGATAAAAGGCAGAACTGCAGAGATACAAAGATTGATAGGTCGTTCATTGCGAGCAGTTGTAGACCTTACGAAATTTCCTGGATATCAAATAATGATCGATTGCGATGTGATACAAGCGGATGGAGGAACCAGAACAGCTGCTATTACAGGAGCTTGCGTTGCACTTTTTGATGCATTTACAGAAATGAAAGAAAGTAACCAATTAGAAGATGATCCGTTTAAAGAGTGGGTGGCAGCAATAAGTGTAGGAATTGTGAATGGAGAACCTGTTGTAGATCTTTGCTACGAGGAAGATTCCAATGCAGATGTAGATATGAATATAGTAATGACCGAAAGTGGTAGGTTTATTGAAATTCAGGGAACTGCAGAGGCGGAACCATTTGATAATAAAGAGCTTGCTGTCATGCTTAAAGAGGCAAAGAAAAGTATTATGCAATTAATCAAATTCCAAAAAAAAGTGATAGAAAGTAATTAATCTAGTATTCCTTTTGCTTGACATAAGAGAGCATGAAATTGAGTAAGTTTTTAATTAAATTATATAGGAAAAATAATGTTTAAAAAGAAAGAGAAAAAAATAAAACGCAAAAAGAATGTATTTCAAGATTATCTAGAAGCCATACTTTTTGCCTTTGTAGTAGCAATGCTGATCAGAAATTACACAATTCAGAATTTTAAAATACCTTCATCTTCCATGGAAAAAACGCTTCTAATTGGAGATTATCTTATTGGGAATAAATTGAAATATTTTTTCACTGATCCTGAGCAGGGAGATATTGTTATATTCTATTATCCTGCGGATCCGGAAGAACCACAACCAAGAGAAGATTATGCACAAATATTGGGTCCAATTTATATAGATAAAACTACATGGCTTCCTACATGGCACCAGAAGAAAAACGTGGTAAAACGCGTTATTGGAATGCCAGGTGATACTATTGAAGTTAAAAATAAATTAGCATATGTAAATGGTGAAGAATATAAATATGGTACCGAACAATACATTCATGATAGGAATATTCCACGAAGCGAGGGTAGAATTTACTGGGATAACAAATTCATGGGAAGTCGCGATAATTTTGGACCTGTAACGGTACCTGAGAACCAATATTTTGTTATGGGAGATAATCGAGATGTGAGTGGTGATAGCCGATATTGGGGATTCTTACCACGTGAAGATATTGCCGGAACACCTGCTATTGTAACCTTCTCAGTTGGAGAAAAGCCAATTGATACATATCGTGATTTCGTTCTTAAATCTCAACGTCATCTCAAAGGAAAATCTACTGTTCGATGGGAAAGAACACTCAAGCTGATCAAGTGATAAGTTATGTATATATTCATGTCCCATTTTGTTTAAAGAAATGTAACTATTGTTCCTTTTTTTCCATTGAATTTTCTAAAGATGTAAGTAAAAGATTTGTTACATATTTAATAAAAGAGATAAATTTATTTAAGCAAAAATCCAATATCAACCCTAAAACAATTTATTTTGGTGGAGGTACACCTTCACTTCTCACTGCCGCACAGATCAATTTAATCATTTCACAATTTGATATTACCAGAATAGAAGAGATTACCATTGAATGTAATCCTGTGAATATAAATGTTGAATTTATAAATGAATTGAAAACAACAGAAGTGAATAGAATAAGTTTGGGAGCACAATCCTTTATTGATAAAGAATTAATGACATTAGGTAGATTGCATAAAGCAGATGAAATTAGAAATGCTTTTAAAATATTACGCTCAAATAAGTATAATAATGTTTCTCTTGATTTGATCTATGGTTTGCCTAGTCAAACTAAAGAAGATGTTGAGTTTTCATTAGATGAAATAATTCAACTAAATCCTGAACATATTTCTACTTATTGCTTAAGTTTGGAAAATGATGTTCCATTATTTTCTAAAATAAATAAAATTCCAGCAGATGATAAGGTCGCTGAATTTTATTATCTAACTCGTAAAAAATTGATCTCCGCAGGCTACGACCATTATGAAATTTCCAATTTTGCTAGATCTTGTTTTGAATCAAAACACAATCTATGCTATTGGAATGATGAACATTATCTTGGCTTGGGACCATCAGCTGCCGGATATATCGAAAATATCCGCTACTGCAACTCAACAAATTTTGAAGAATATTATAAAATGCAGGATAATGATGAGATTATGATGGATAAGGCAATTGTGAGTGATGATGATCATGAAAAAGAATATATATTCTTAGGATTGCGTAAAGCGAACGGTATAGATCTGGTAGAGTTTGAAAAAAAATTTGAAACAAATTTCACAAGAAAGTATGGTCATATAATTCATAAATTCCAAAATCTTCTAGAGGTAAATAATGAAACCATAAAGTTAAAACCGGAAGCCTATTTTATCTCTAATGAGATTTTCGTTGAGTTTATGTAACACAGACAGTTAATGTTGGCTTTGCGAAGCAAAACGACATATTTTTCTCATATCTGCTTAAAAAGAAAAAAGAAAACATCCGTTCAGGATTGAACGGAATACGAGGTAAAATGAAAATAATATTTTTAATTCTAATATTAACTATAACCTTATCTGCATCTGCAGAAATTCTTATCCCGATGGATCAAACTCAAAGTAACCACTTAAAAGCGTATGGGATTGCCTTTACAGCTTTACAAAAACAAATCACTGTCAAATGGCTTTTAAACTACCGAGGTGGTTCCTACCTGATACCGGATATTCAGGAGATCGAAGGATTATGTAATATTCGTGGAGTAGATTATGAGAAAATAACTTCTGTTGAATTTGCTTCGATATTAGCAGAGATTGAGCAAAACAATATGGATATTGTGGTTTTGGAAAAAGAGCCCGAGATAGCCATTTACACACCTCCAAATTCACAGCCGTGGGATGATGCTGTTACACTTGCACTAACTTATGCAGAAATAGAGTATAAAACAGTTTGGGATGAAGAAGTGCTTTCGGGCGGATTAGATAAATATGATTGGCTACATCTACATCATGAAGATTTTACTGGGCAATATGGCAAGTTTTACTCAAGTTTTCGCAACACAAATTGGTATAAAGAAGATGTACGTTTGAACGAGGAATTGGCTGTTAAATTGGGCTTTAATAAAGTTTGGAAACTGAAGCATGCTGTAGCTGAGAAGTTACGTAATTATGTGAAGAATGGTGGTTTTCTTTTTGCTATGTGTGCAGCAACTGATACTTATGATATTGCTCTAGCAACGGGTAACACGGATATCTGTTCAGAAGTTTTTGATGGAGATGGGATTGATGCCGAACACAAAATAAAATTGAATTTTTCACGTACATTTGCTTTCAAAGATTTCGATCTGCTACCTAATCCATATAAATATGAATTTTCTACAATTGACGCAAGTGATTATGCTAAACTTCGAGGAGCAGAGGCTGACTTCTTTCAACTTTTTGATTTCTCAGCAAAATACGATCCGGTTCCAACAATGCTGACACAATGTCATACAAATGTGATAAATGGATTCTTGGGTCAGACTACCTCATTTCATAAAAAGTATGTTAAGAAGAGTGTAATTATACTGGGAGAATCACCTGGATTGGATGAGGTAAAATACTTACATGGAAATTTTGGGAAAGGAACTTTTACATTTTATGGAGGTCATGATCCTGAGGATTATCAGCATAAAATTGGAGATCCTGAAACAGTTCTCGATCTGCATAAAAATTCACCTGGTTACAGATTAATATTGAATAATATATTATTTCCAGCAGCTCAGAAAAAGAAACTGAAAACATAAACCTTTGTGAAAATTTTAGGAATATCTAAATTGTCACAAAGGTTATGATAAACTCTAATTTTCTTCTAAATGAAATTTATATAGTTTTTGTTCAGAATCACTTACAATATAAAA